>CAIQEX010000765.1 GCA_903870955.1 uncultured beta proteobacterium | reverse complement strand
GCGCGTGGTGGGCGATGTGCTGGGCCGCTTTCACCCGCACGGCGACCAGGCGGCCTATGACGCGCTGGTGCGCATGGCGCAGGATTTTTCGCAACGCTACCCGCTGATCGACGGCCAGGGCAACTTCGGCTCGCGCGATGGCGACGGTGCTGCGGCCATGCGTTACACCGAGGCACGGTTGGCCAAGATCACTTCGTTGTTGCTGGACGAAATCGACCAGGGCACGGTGGACTTCCAACCCAATTACGACGGTTCCACCGAAGAGCCCTGCCAACTGCCGGCGCGCCTGCCTTTCTCGTTGCTCAACGGTGCCAGCGGCATTGCCGTGGGCCTGGCCACCGAAATTCCCAGCCACAACCTGCGTGAGGTGGCCGATGCCTGCATCGCGCTGATCAAGAGCCCCCAGCTCTCGGAAGCCGAGCTGTTCGCCCTGATACCCGGGCCCGATTTCCCGGGTGGCGGCCAGATCATCAGCCCGGCCTCCGACATTGCCGATGCCTACCGCACCGGTCGCGGCTCGCTCAAATGCCGGGCTCGCTGGAAGATTGAAGACCTGGCGCGCGGCCAGTGGCAACTCGTGGTGACTGAATTGCCGCCGGGCGTCAGCACCCAGCGCGTGCTCGAAGAGATTGAAGAGCTGACCAATCCCAAGGTCAAGGCCGGTAAAAAAGCCTTGTCGCAAGACCAGAATCAGCTCAAAGCCAGCATTCTGTCGGTGTTGGACGTGGTGCGCGACGAGTCCGGCAAAGAAAACGCCGTGCGCCTCGTGTTCGAGCCCAAGACCAGCCGCATTGAGCAGCAGGAGTTGATCACGGCCCTGTTGGCGCACACCAGCCTGGAATCATCCTCGCCCATCAACCTGACCATGGTCGGACTCGATGGCAGGCCGACGCAAAAGTCTTTGCGTCAAATGCTCAATGAGTGGATCAGCTTCCGCCAGACAACGATTGAGCGCCGCTCGCGCCATCGTCTGGGCAAGGTGCTGGACCGTATTCATATCCTCGAGGGTCGGCAGATCGTTCTGCTGAACATCGACGAGGTGATTGCCATCATCCGCCAGAGCGACGAGCCCAAGGCGGCACTGATTGCACGCTTCAAATTGAGCGACCGGCAGGCCGAAGACATTCTCGAAATCCGCCTGCGCCAATTGGCGCGGTTAGAGGGAATCAAGATCGAGCAGGAGTTGTCCGAGCTGCGCATCGAACAGGGCAAGCTGGAAGAAATCATCAACAACCCCGCTGCCCTGCGCCGCTTGATGATCAAGGAAATCGAGGCCGATGCCAAGACCTTTGCCGATGCACGCCGCACCCTGATTCAGACCGAGAAAAAGGCCGTGGCCGAAGTCAAGGTGGTGGACGAGGCGGTTACCGTGGTGGTGAGCCAAAAGGGCTGGGTGCGCACGCGCCTGGGCCACGGCGTAGACCCCAGCAGCTTTGCCTTCAAGGCGGGTGACGGCTTGTACGACACCTTTGAATGCCGCAGTGTCGACACGCTGCTTGTGTTTGGCTCCAACGGCCGGGTCTATTCGGTGGCGGTGTCGCTGTTGCCGGGTGGGCGTGGCGATGGCCAACCGGTGACCACACTAATCGAACTGGAAAGCGGCACGCAGTTGCTGTACTACTTTGCCGGGCCGGCCGCCGCCACATTGCTCTTGAGCAGCAGCGGTGCCTACGGCTTTATGGCAACCGTGGCGAATATGGTCTCACGCCAAAAGGCGGGCAAGGCCTTTGTCACTTGCAATGCGGGCGAGTCCCTGTGCAAGCCCTCGCTGGTGAGTGGCGCGCAGGGCAGGGTGGTCACGCCCGGCACCGCCGCAGCGCTGGTGCTGCCTGCGACGCACGTGGCTTGCGCATCCACCGGCGGACGCATCCTGACCTTTGAAATCACCGAACTCAAAAGCATGGCGACTGGCGGCCGCGGTCTGATGCTGCTGGACCTGGAGACCAAGGACACGCTGGCCGGTGCCGCCGCCTACACCCGCAGCATTCGCATTGAGGGCATTGGTCGTGGCGGCAAGGAGCGTGACGAGACGCTCGAAATCCGCAGCCTGAACAATGCCCGTGCCGCGCGTGGGCGCAAGGGTAAGGCGGCGGATTTGGGCTTCAAACCCACCGGCATCACGCGCGTGGAGTAGAGGCTGCGGCCTCGCTCCCTTTGATCTTGCGCAAAGTCGCTGTCAGCCAGGCAAAAGTTCGCAGCACCAGAATGCGCCATGGATAAAAACATGGTGATCTCGGGCGGGGGTATCGGCGGCCTTGCCGCGGCCCTGGCCTGCGCACGCGTCGGCTGGAAGGTGGATTTGCTGGAGCAAGCCCCGATTTTTGGCGAAGTGGGTGCGGGAATTCAGCTCGGGCCCAACGTCGTGAAGGTTCTTGACAAGCTGGGCGTGGGAGAGGCGTTGCGCCGGGTCGCGGCTCTTCCTGCACATCTGGAGGTCCGCAATGCGACCACCGCCGAACGACTCGGCGTGCTCCCTTTAGGCCAAACGACGGTGCAACGCTATGGCGCGCCCTACGTCACCATTGCGCGAGCCGACATGCACACCCTGTTGCTGGAAGCGGTGCGTGCCCAGGGTGGCGCGGACTTGCATCTCGACTCGCGCGTCATCGACATCGCGCAAGACGAAAAGTCCACGCGTGTCGATACGGTGCAGGATCAATCCTTTGAAGCGCCCTTGCTGCTGGGTGCCGATGGCTTGTGGAGCATCGTGCGCAGGCAGGTTGTCGACAACGACGTGGCACCGCGTGTCACGGGCCATCTGGCGTTCCGGGCCATGTTGCCCCAGAGCGCACTGCCGGCGTCGCTTCGATCACAGGTCGTGACTGCCTGGATGGGGCCAGAATTTCATGCCGTGCATTACCCGGTGCGCAGTGGCGAATGGTTGAACGTGGTGTGTATCGTGCATGGCAAGGTGTCCGGCGATCCCCAGTCCTGGGATCACAGTGCCAATGCCCATGAACTGCGTTGCCGCATGTCGCTGGCCCGTGGCCCGCTGCGTGACCTGATTTACGCCATCGACCAATGGCGCCTCTGGCCTTTGACCGACCGTGAACCCATGGCCCGTGCAGCCGAGCATGCCAAGGGACGCATTGCCTTGCTGGGTGATGCCGCCCACCCCATGCGCCCGTATCTGGCGCAAGGTGCCGGCATGGCGATTGAAGATGCATCGGCCCTGGCGACCTGTTTGTCCGAGACGCCCGAACAAGTGCCACAAGCCTTGAAGCGCTACGCCGCTATGCGCTGGCAACGCAACGCCCGGGTCCAGGCGCGGGCGATCCGCAACGGCGAGATCTATCACTTGAAGGGTGTGCAGCAGGTCGGGCGAGACATCGCCCTCAAGCTCTTGGGTGCCAGGCTGATGGATGTGCCCTGGCTCTACAACGGCCCCTGAACGCGGCAGTAACGGCGGGCGTCAGGTCCCGATCGACGATTCGGGCAACCATATAGTGGCTGTCGTTCCATGGTCCTTTTCACTCTGAACTTCGACTTTGCCGTGGTGAATTTCGACAATCTCCTTGACGATGTTCATGCCCAAGCCCGTGCCTGGAAATTTGCCTGAATCGTCTGCGCGGTAGAACCGTTCGAACACCCGTTCCAGTTGTGCAACGGTCATGCCGATGCCTTGATCCTTGACCGAGATGCCAACAAAGCGCCGGCCATTTTCGACTTTGGTACTGAAATCGATGGCCACCATGCCGCCCTCGGGTGAGTACTTATAGGCGTTCGAAATGATGTTGGTCAGTGCCTGCTGAATTTTGTCGCGATCGACATGGATGGAGAGGGACTCGGCCGGAACCGCCACGGTGGGTGCATCACGATGCGGGGGCGCTTTAAAGTCATTGAGGGTCTTGGTCAGCAGCGCATACAGGTCGGTAGTTTCCAGCACATAGTCATCGCCCCGGCGCGCCTCGATGCGGGCGAGATCGAGCAGGTCGTCGATGATCTTGGCAATCTGCACCGACTGTCTGTGAATGATGGCGATCATTTCATGTCGCTCCTCCTCACTGCACGCCATATTGAGCAGGACCTCGGAGAACCCCAAAATGCTGGCCATGGGGGTACGCAATTCATGCGCAGCGGTGGCCAGGAATTCATCTTTCAGGTTTTCCACCTCGGTTTCATGGGTGATATCCCGGAGGTGCAAAATTTGTGAGACGGACTCAGAACTGCCTTTTCGCAACGCAATACGCACGACTTTGTTGCCGGGTGCCGCAATGACCATGGTGTTCTTCAAATGCAGCATCTCAGCCGGGTCGTCCAACCGGCTCGTCATCATGGAGGCGATCCCGATAAACCGCCTCGACGGCAGGCAGACGCTTGCCAACTTCTCTGAAAACGCATGTTCGTTAAGTCCCATAACGGACTTTATGGGCAGTCCGCTCAGCCGTGCGAATGCCGGGCTGAGGTAGTTGACGCAATGGTTTGCGTCAAAAGACACAAACCCGTCTGGACTCAATGCAAAGATCGTCTCGAGTTGTGCGGATTTTTCCTCAATGTCCTTGTTAAGTTGTGATTCGACTTTTTGTCTTCGAACAATTTCAAGACCCACCCGCCAAGCCAAACCCAACGCAAAAGCGAGCAGTACCGTAGCCGCCGCAATGAGTTGCTGCAAAACCTGCTTTATGGGGTCTTCCACCTCGTTCGCGGGAATCCCGATGACGACCGACCATTCAGTCATGGCAGAGCGGTCGAACACGGTGTAGACGGTTTTCCCCTCTTGATTGATGGCCGTAAACAGGCCGTTCTGCGATCCGGAAATGGCTTTTGCAAGAGAAGGTGTCGCCGGTATCCCTACATAACGCTCCGGTGTGCGCGAACGACCCGCCAGCACCAGGTGGCTATCAATGACTGCCCCGGTCCAAGTCGCGGGTAATTTTTGTTCTGCAAACAAGCTGTTGATGGCATCGGGGTTCAACGCAATCGATAACACGTACCGAACCTGACCATTGCGATATACGGGTGCCATGAGAAGGGTAAACGGCTTCTTGGTGACGACGCCCGTGGTGAACGCGCCAACAATCAAAGGCTTGCGGGTTCTTATCACCTCATCGATTGCACTTGACGCGACGGTGGCCACGGTACCCGCAGTCAATGTCGTGGTGGTGGCGACAATGGCACGTGTCTTTGGCTCGATCAAGGATGCAGTAAACCAGTTGCCGTTGGCTTCGATGACCCGCATCGCGGTGAGTGTGAAGGCTTTGAGGTTGTCGGAGTCAAGGCTGGCGTCGGTTGCCAGAATTTCGACTTGCTTTAGCTGGCCCAGCAATTCGTGGTCCAGCGCAACTCTCAGCGCACTGGTCGTGCTCTTCAGGTTGTCCGCGATGGCAACCTTCTTTTGGTCCACGATCATCCAGGCGACGCCGCCACCAAAGATAAGCAATGGCAATACGGCGACCAAAACCAAACCAACCAGTGCGCGCCAGACACTGTGTTCCATCCATTTGCTCTGTCTGTTCATTGAAGGGTTGAATCGTAGGGAAAGTGATTGTGGAATTGACGCCTCAAAAGCGTCAATTTCCTGTGAAAAGTGAAATCAATCTTTCAGATTTGCATTGACTGAACTGAAGGCCAGGTTGCGGTCGACGAAATGTAGGCGGATGTATTTGTGGTTGATAATTTTTGTCATATATTATAATTATAAACATATTTAATGACATTTTTTTATTTATTACCAATTTTGATTTGAATCAATTCGCCGTGGCATTGCGGATTGAAGCGAAGACAAGCCCTGCAAAAAGATCCGTTGAAAACCATGACACAAACCGGGAAGTTCGACAGCGCTGAAGTCTCGGGCAGAGGCCCAGCACGTGACACCACCCAGACCGAAGACCTCCAGAAGTCGCTCCCGGTCCTGGCACCGCAAGCCTCTGTGCGACCGGCCTTGGCCCTGAGTGCCGGTCTCGCGACCCTGTCAATCCTTCTGACAGCAGCAGCTTGGATGCGTCAAGGCGTGGCTTTTCCATTTTGGGTAACGCTTGGTGCAGGCCTTCTCGGTAGTGCCGTTCTGGCACGCGCCCTGCGTCGAACGGTCTTGCAAATCCATGCGGGTCAGGCGCGCATTCAATGGCTTTCGGAGGAACTTGAGCGCAATCGGCAGGCCACCGCATCGACTGGCACCACCTCGGAAGACCTCACCCAGCCGTCAAGCGGTGAAGAAAGTTCAAACGGCCTGGCAAGAGAACTGCGAACCGTTCTGGATGCGTCTTCTTCGATGATTGGCTATTGGGACAAAGACTTGCGCAATCGGGTTGCCAACCGGGCTTATGGTGCCTGGTTTGGCGTGTGGCCAGAGCAAGTTGCCGGTCAACCTATCCGAACCCTTCTTGGAGAGGAGCTTTTTGCCCTCAACCAGCCCTACATCGAGGGCGCCTTGCGCGGGCAGGTACAGAAATTCGAGCGAGAAATTCCCGCGCCCCAAGGAGGCCAAACCCGGTATAGCGTGGCCGAATACATTCCTGACATCGTGAATGGGGAGGTACGCGGTTTCAGTGTTTTTGTGACCGACGTTACCGCCATCAAGCAGGCGCAGGCAGCGATTGCAGCCAGTGAAGCCAAGCTGCGAAATTTCTACGATCTTTCAACACTGGGTCTGGCGATGACTGATGCGCAAGGTCGGTTCATAGAAGTCAACCGCGCCCTACTGGAATTGACCGGCTATGAGGAAGATGAACTTATTGGGATGGACTGCCACAAGTTGAAACCCGGAAAATACCTCCTCGATGAACAGAATCAAGTGGCGCAACTCCTGCAGACCGGGCGCTTTGGCCCCCGCGAACTGGAATACATAAGGAAGGACGGCAGCCTCATTCCAGTGTCATCGAGTGGTCTGCGCGCGCAGGGCGGAGACGGACAAAACTACTTCTGGCGGATATTTGAAGACATCCGCGAGCGCAGAAAATCGACTGAGACTTTGGAGTTACTGCAAAAGTGCATTGCGCATACCGAAGACGTCATCCTGATCACCGAAGCTGAGCCGATCGATCTGCCCGGAAATCGCATCATCTTCGTCAACGATGCATTCGTTCGCTGCACGGGGTACAGCCGCGAAGAAGCCCTGGGCAATACACCGCGTATGTTGCAAGGACCCAAGACCGACCGCGCCACGCTGGATCGCATTCGCCAGTCGCTGGGTCAATGGCAACCTGTGCGGGCTGAATTGGTCAACTACACCAAAAGCGGCACAGAGTTTTGGATCGAGCTGTCGATTGTTCCCATAGCCAATGACGAAGGCTGGTTCACCCATTGGATTGCCGTTCAGCGCGACATCACGGAACGCAAGCGCGCGGAGGAAAAAATCGATCGGGCTGACCGCCTGATGCGCACCGCGATGGATGCAGTTGACGAAGCCTTTGCCATTTTTGATGCGGATGATCTCTTGCTGTACTGCAACGACAAATACCGCAACCTCTATGGCCCCATTACGCATCTTATTTTGCCGGGCGTCAGTTACGAGACGTTGACCCGCAAGAGTGCTGAGCAAGGCATCTTTGTAGACTGCCAGGGCAGGATGGATGCGTGGATCTCGGAGCGCCTTTCCATGCACCGCAAAGGTGTGCAAAACTGGCTGCAGCATCTCTGCGATGGCCGCGTGCTGAACATTAGCCAAAGGCGTTGCTCAACCGGGGAACTGGTCGTATTAAGTTTCGATATCACCGGTCTTTACCGCGCACGCGAAGTGGCCGAAGCGGCCAATATTGCCAAGAGCCAGTTTTTGTCCAATATGAGCCATGAACTGCGCACACCCATGAATGGCGTCCTGGGAATGGCACAGTTGCTTTGCATGCCGGATGTGTCCGAGTCTGAGCGGGTCGAATACGCAAAGCTCATCTATCAGTCGGGCGAGAGCTTGATGACCTTGCTCAATGGCATTCTGGACCTCGCAAAAGTTGAAGCTGGCAAGGTCGAACTTGAGGCCCTTGAAGTCGATCCCGCACAACTGCTGAACGACATTCAGGCCCACTTCAACCCAGCCGCAGAGGCCAAGGGTTTGCGTATAGAAGTTCACGCAAGTGACACCTTGGGTTGTTACCTGGCCGACCCGACACGACTGCGCCAGATGCTGTCCAACTTGATGGGCAACGCCATCAAGTTCACACGCGAGGGATTCATCCGGATTGAGGCGTCCCAAGTGGACCTCCGTGAGGGGAATGCGCTGCTGGAGTTGAGAGTTTCGGACAGTGGGATTGGTATCGCTCCCGACAAGTACAACCTGTTGTTTCAGAGTTTCACGCAGTTGGATAACACCATTACCCGTGAATTTGGCGGCACCGGTTTAGGACTGTCGATCGTGCGCTCACTGGCACAGTTGATGGGTGGCGAGGTAGGCGTGGAAAGTGTCGCGGGCAAAGGTTCTTGTTTTTGGTTCCGCATACCATGCCAGCGGGTGGATATGCCCTGCACCCAAGACCCAAGCGCCGCGGGCTTTGTGCCGACCCGCTTGACCGCGTCGCTAACCGGTCAGGTCATGGTGGTTGAAGACAATCCTGCCAACCAGAAAGTCATTTTGGCTGCCCTGGCGAACTTCGGGCTTGATGTCAAATTGGTACAGGATGGACAGCAGGCCATTGACGCGATTCTGCAAAATGACTTGAGCGCGCTCATCCTGATGGACCTGCATATGCCGGTGCTGAATGGCTATGAAGCGACGCGGCAAATTCGCCAATGGGAGGCCCAGTGCGGCCTTGCGCCTCGCCCGATCATTGGCTTGACAGCAGACGCTTATGCCGAAAGCCGAATGCAATGCCTGCAACACGGTATGAATGATGTGCTGACCAAACCCATTGAACTGAATGCCTTGCACGCCATGTTGGTTCAGTGGTTGCCGCGCCAATCCATTGCGCCACTTGCCACTGAATCTGCCCCTTTGGCGGTGGAGCCAAGAGCAATCAACGAAGACCGGATACGCGACCTCATAGCCGAGATTTTTCCCCAGCTGGCGGAGCATGATTTCAGTGCCATTGCGTTGGGCGAGGCACTGCAAAGCGCGGTTGCGGGGACATCACACTCGGGGGTCATGGATGACGTAGTGGCCCATTTGGCGGAATTCGAATTCGAACGGGCCGCGCTTAGCCTGGAACGCGTAGCAATCCAAAACGGATGGAAGAAGAATGCATGACACCGCCAAAACAATCCATACTGATTATTGATGACACTCCCTCCAATCTCAGGGTGATCACTGCGGCTTTGGTGGACGACTACCGGCTTCAAATTGCGCAATCGGGCGCTACGGGTTTGCAGTTGGCTGCGCGATCACCGCCGGACCTGATATTGCTGGATGTGATGATGCCCGGGATGAATGGCTTTGAAGTCTGTCGGCGCATCAAAGAAGATCCCGCGCTGTGCCGCATACCCGTGATCTTTTTGACTGCCATGGGTGATAGTGAATCCGAATCGGCGGGTCTGGCCCTTGGTGCGGCCGACTACATCGCCAAGCCCATCAATTTGCAAACTGCCCGGCACCGAATTTCCAACCTGCTCGAACGCGAGCGTCTGCGCAAGGAAGTCGAGGCATACCGCGATCACCTGGAGGAAAAAGTGGCTGCACGCACCGTGGCGCTTTCAATCGCCAAGGAATCCGCGCTGTCCAACCAAAGGGCGAAAATCAACTTCCTCAACAATATGTCGTATGAACTGCGCACACCGATGGCGACGATCATGGGTTTCACCACGCTGTCGATCAAGCGCGCAACGGACCCCAAGCAGATTCAACAACTTGAAAGAGTCCATGACGCTTCGCAGCAGCTGCTGACCTTGATCAATAACCTGATGGACATGACGACACTGGAGTCACGCCAGCTCACCATTGAGACGGGCACTTTCCATCTCGGATCGGTTCTGGACGGCGTCGTGGAGCAGCTTGAACCGCAAGCCACCAAGAAAGGCCTGGAACTGCGCATACATACCGAGCAAGCGTTGCGCTATTTGCCGTTGCAGGGTGATGCCCTGAGGTTGGGACAAATTCTGCAGGAATTGACGGGCAACGCCATCAAATACACCGCCAGGGGACGGGTCGAAGTTCAAGTCGAAGTGCTCGAGCAATCGGTCAGGGAAACCCAGTTGCGCTTCACGGTGCGCGATACCGGAATCGGCATTGCGCCCTATAACCTGATGCGCGTTTTTGATCTCTTTGAACAGGTCGACGGCACCCCGACACGTCTTCACAGCGGTACCGGACTGGGGCTCATGCTGTGCCGACAATTGGTCGAACTCATGGGTGGCACGATTGGCATTGACAGCACGCTGGGCGCGGGTTCGACGGCCTGGATCAAATTGCGCTTGGCCCATGCAGCCGTTGCGCAATAAGGCGTCATCTTGCGTTGCATCCGGAGCGATCTGTTGGGGACCGCGTGGCCCATCCCTTGGCCCATCCCGTGGTCCATTCAATTGCTACTTTGGGCCGCGCTTTACGGGTTAGTTCAAGGCATTAAATTGTTTTGGGATGTAAGCCGCTTTGACTTGGAGGCTGAAACTTATATCCTAGGGTTTTCAACTTTTCGATTGCCATGAACCCGTTCAAACGCCTGACCGCCTCGCTATTGATTGCCTCCACCGCTTTGCTCGGTATGCCCCTCGTGTCGCAGGCCGGCATAGTTTCCAGTGAGCAGTCTTTTTCAGCCCAAACCCAGACCGATGCGCGTGACAAACTCAATGCGCTGTTAACCCGTGAAGACGTGCGCGCGGGTCTGGCAGCACGCGGCCTGAGTGCCGAGTTGGCGCAGGACCGCGTCAAGGCCATGACGGATGAAGAAGTAGCCGCCCTGTCCGGTCGTTTGGATCAGGCGCCCGCCGGTGGCGATATTCTGAGTGTGCTGTTTACCGTGTTCATCGTGCTGTTGGTCACGGACATTCTCGGGCTGACCAAGGTCTATCCGTTTACCCGATCGATTCGATGAATTTGTCGCAATGCCTGCGATGTGCCCCCGCTTTTGCGGGGGTTCTTCTTTGTGCTTTGCTAGTCGGGTGTGCCACGCCGCAAGTGATGCGCTTGCAGGAGGCCGGGCAAGCCCCAGGGTTGCCTTCGCGCGCGCAACTTGAAAGCGTGCCGTTTTTTGCCCAGAAGGAATATGAGTGCGGCCCGGCGGCCCTGGCCATGGTGATGTCCGCAGCGGGAGTTGCCGTGACGCCCGATGCTTTGGTGCACCAGGTCTATCTGCCCGCCCGCAAAGGTTCTTTGCAGGTGGAGATGCTGGCGGCCACGCGGCAACGCGGCTTGATTGCCTACCCGCTCAAGCCCGCACTGAAAGACCTGTTGCAGGAAGTTGCCGCAGGCCACCCGGTGCTGGTGTTTCAGAACCTGTCTCTGCCCATTTACCCGGTGTGGCATTACGCGGTGGCGGTCGGGTACGACCTGGAGCGCAACAGCATCACCTTGCATTCGGGCGAAACAGAGCGCTTGGAAATGTCGCTGTTCACCTTTGAGCGCACCTGGGCACGGGGCAACGACTGGGCCATCCTGGCATTGGCACCAAACACTTTGCCCGCCACCGCGGACGCCGCCACCTATGCGCGCAGCGTGGCGGCACTGGAGGGCAGCCATCCGCAGGCGGCACGGCAGGCTTATGCAGGCGCGCTTGCACGATGGCCGGAAGATGCCAACCTGTGGTTCGGACTGGGCAATAGCGCCTACGCACTGCATGACCTGCAAGCTGCAGTGACGGCCTATCAGGCTGCAACCCAGTTTCAGCCTGCGTATGCAGATGCCTGGAATAACCTGGCCCAGGTGCAGTGGGAGATCGGTGACACAGCGGCTGCAAAAACGGCGATTGCGCGTGCGGTGGGTTTGGGGGGCAACCGCTTGTCGCAGTATCTGGAACTCCAAGCGCAACTTGAGGCCGTGACGCCGTAGCACCTCAACGCTGTAGCACCCTAGGGCCTGAACGCCGTAGCGCCGCAGCCCTATTTGTCGACGACGGTGTCGTGGATGCGGGTGTAGTCCATGTGCGACTGGCCCTCGGCGTCGGTGTACAACACGTCGACGTAGCGGTGGCCCCAGAGGATCTTCGCGCAGTCGTAGCTGATGCGCGACAGCATGGTCTGGCTGGTGGTTTCGTCCACGCCGCTGATGCTGAGAATCAAGGTGGTGTTGGCCGCCTTCGCAGAGCCCAGGGGCACATCTTTAAGCGGGCTTTCATCGTCGATGTCGTGCATCAGCGACCAGCCCAAAATAAACATGGGCTGCTCATCCCGGCGCAGCTTCAGGTCGAAAATCCGCCTGAAGGTATGGCCTTCGGGTGTGGTTTCGTTGCGCAACAGGCGCAGCTTGGCAGACGCATCCACAATCATGTTTTGCCGCGCGTTTGCCACGCGAATCATCAGCGTCTTGCGTCCATCCATGACGCTGACCACCGGATTTTTGGCAAACAGAATGCGTGCCCTGGGGCGTGAAAAACGGGCAAACATGACCCCGGTAATCAAGGCCACGCTGGCCATCCCGACGAAGATTTCAATCGTCGCCACCACATGCGCATAAAGATTGGCCGGGTGCATATCGCCGTAGCCCACCGTGGCCAGGGTCTCCACACTGAAGAAAAAGGCGCCCAGAAAGCCCGGCGGCGACTGGTTGGCAATGGCCTGGTCGGAGAGCAGGTAGAGACCGGCGAACACGGCGTTGAGAGCCACAAAGGCAAAGGCGCACACCGCCATGAACCAGGGCCAACTCAGCACCATGGTGTAGTGGTAAACGTCCTGCAAATGCGCACGCGGCAAACCATGGGTGTGCACCTGGGTTGAACCAATGGTGACCTTTCGACTGGTCTTGTTTGAGAATGGCATGGCGTTTGGTAAGAATCGGGAATACACCCACTGGGCGAGGCACATTTGCACGCTGATTATCGCCACCGTGCCGAACTCTGCCGCAATGCGGCTACCAGACCGAACGCAAGGTCACACTGAACTGCTCAAAGTTGTTGTCATACAAGCGTGTGCTCGATGCATTGCGTACGGCGTTGTATTCCAGACGGATGAAATGGGTTGCCGACAGTGACCACTGCGCGGCGAGGTCAGTCATCACCGCACGGTCTGTGCGTGCTGTTTCACCCACAAAAAGGTTGTCTTCGAAAATAGCCTGGCGCCAGCCATGGCCTACAGAACAATCGGCACCCAGCCAGGTCCAGCGCAGACTGCCGGTGACCATGGCACTGTGGTTGGAAAGGTCACCAAATCCGTGATCGTTGACCTCTCTTGCGACGATGGCGCTGAGGTCCAGTCCATCAATACCTGGCAACGGATCTGTCCACTGCCGCAGCACCACAAGTGACGCAGCCTTGGCATCCATGTCCGAGAACTCCGGTGCATGCGCGTAGGAAGAGACTTCGGCCACGACACCCCACAGGCTGTGGCCATCCGATTGGGTCCAGTCCACCTGGATGCCGGTGCTGTCACGGAAGTGGTGTCCACCCACGTCATAGCTCAGCAGGTTGAGGCCGAGCCCGATACTGGCGGTTCCCCAGGGCCGGTGAATAGCGGGTTGAATCGAGACCGACATGAAATCCAGATCGGGCGTTTCGGGGGAACGTTTGACCGTAGCCTCTACTGCCAGCGCCGTCGAAATGCCCTGTTCCCAGTTCCAATTGGCTGAGCCCTGCAGACTGGTACGCAAGTGGCTTCCACGCAAGCCCTGCTGGCCGTCCAGATACAGGATGTTGCCCTCGGGGGATAGTTGAAAGACCGGAGAGCTTTGCGCTTCATGGCCTATGCCAACATCGAGTTGCAGGTGACTGTCGGCTGGCTGGGCCAGGGCTGCGAGCCCCAGGCCTTCCAGGAAGATTGCCAGGGATGCCCGCATGCACAACATGCCCACGCGGACTGCGGTCATCAGACTCCCTTGTAGCAAACGCGCTGGTACTTGACTGTTCCATCTGCTTGCGGCACGGCTGCGGTGTAGCACTTGATGCCATTGCCAACGCTCTGAGCGCCTTCGCGGGCGGCCGCAGTAACCGGTGCCATCATGGCAAGTGCAGTCAACAGGCTTGCTGCAATCAGGCTGGAGGAAGTGAAGTGTGTGCGCATAGTGATATTTCCTTGAATTGAATAGAGTTGAAAGTGCCCACCTTTTCAAGATGGACACCCAGTCTTTAGCGCGAAGCGTGCCAACTCCAACACAGGCAAAAAACCCCAATGAAATCAACAATCTTCGAAATCCAACCCACGTCAACCTGGGTAAATGGGGGCATTTGCCCCGCCCAGTTGGGGGTTTTCACCCAATGGGGGTTGTCTGGCGCCATGCCACGTCAACGAGTTGAATGAAATGTCTATGTAAATCAATAACTTAGGAGAGTCTCGCGGGCGTTATAGGGTTGGCACATTCCATGCAGTGTGACTGCACTGACCCACTTTCCAAATAAAGGAGCCAACATGAACGTCAAACGCCTGGACGGACGCCAGTTGAATTACTGGGTGGCCAAATCGGCCGGGTTGAAACTCTCCGCCGACTACCAACTACCGGGCACGCCGCACGACCCCGAAAGCGGCGTTTGGCACCCCCACACCTACAACCCGGCCAACGATTGGTCGCAGGCTGGGCTCATTTTGTCCAATGAGTGGTTCAACATTGAGGATGCACTGGTGGAGTGGTTCGGTCTGCAGTGGCCGCATATTCCGGCGATCTCGGAGAACCCGCTCAAGTGGTTTATGCGGGCCTATGTGGCAACGCAATATGGGGATGAGGTCGAGGACTCGTCGCCCTTTGACTTCACGTCTGGTTCTGTCGCCGGGACACCGACCGACGTAGCGGCGCAACACGCGGGAGCACAGCACGCAGCCAGCAAATCTGCAAAGTCGGGATGGTTCCGTCAAAAAAGCTGGTAAAACTGCGACGCAGACTTAATTCGAACAATATCCATGGCAATCCAGGCAGTCACATTACCTTTGAACCTTCGTCGTCGATTTGCACTGAGTAGCCTCGCCGTGATCGCAGTGATTGCGCTGGGCCTGGGTTGGTTGATGTCGCACATACTGACCGAGCGCATGCTGCAGCGCGAAGGCGAGGTCAGCATGGACTTCATTCAGAACCTGCTGATCACCGATCAGTCGGGGCAGTACCTCTCCAATCCGAAAGACCCGGACAACGAAAAACGTTTCCTTGCCTCCATGGCCCACATCGCCAGCATGCGCGAACCGGTGCGGGCCAACGCCTATCAGACGGACGGCACGGTGGTGTGGTCGACCGATCAGGCGCTGATCGGACAGCGTTTTACGGTGAATGATGAACTCGACGATGCGTTGGCGGGCAAACTGGTGGTGCACAGTGGCACGCTGGACTCGGGCGACCTGGCCAAGGGCGAGCATGTGGGGCTGGCGCAGCGCACCAGCTTTTACGTTGAAAGCTACATCCCGATATTCGACCCGCAGTCGCACCAGGTTCTTGGCGTGATGGAACTCTACAAAGTTCCGGTGCAACTCAATGCGGCCATTCAAGCGGCCCTGATTCAGCTCTGGACGGCTTGTGCGGCAAGCGCACTGGGTTTGTTTGTGACGCTGTATTGGACCGTGGCGCG
>CAIQEX010000764.1 GCA_903870955.1 uncultured beta proteobacterium | reverse complement strand
GATTTCACCTTCGCGGGTCAGCAACTCGACCGTGCCCATTTCGCGCATGTACATGCGGACTGGGTCGGTGGTGCGACCAAACTCGCTGTCCACGGTGGACAGTGCCGCTTCGGCTTCTTCTTCGGCTTCTTCGACGGTGGCGGCGGTCGACACATTGTTGTTGAGCAACAGGGTTTCCGCGTCCGGCGTCTGTTCGTAGACTGCCACACCCATGTCGTTCAACATGGAGATCACGACTTCCAGCGTTTCTGCATCAACCAGCTTGTCCGGCAAGTGATCGGAAATTTCGCCGTGCGTCAGGTAGCCACGGGTTTTGCCCAACGTAATCAGGGCCTTCAGGCGCGCGCGGCGCTTGGCCATGTCTTCTTCTGACAGCACGGTCTCGTCCAGACCGAACTCTTTCATCAAGGCCCGTTCTTTGGCCTTGCTGATCTTCATGCGCAGCGGCTTGACCTTTTCACCGTTGGCGGTGGTCGCAACTTCCGGTTCCCCGACCAGGTCCGCTTCAATGTCGGACATGTCCATGTCTTCACTTTCGCCACCTTTGGCCACTGGCGCTGCGACCTTGGGCTTGCGACCGCGCTTGGCACCGGTGGCCGGAGCGCTGCTTTCTGCGACAGCAGCTGCAGCTTTGGGTGGACGGCCCGGTTTCTTTTTGGTCAAAAGTTCATCAGCGGCAGCTTTGACGGCGGCTTTGGTTGGGGTCACAGGTTTGGCTTTCTTGTCGGTCTTGGTCGGCGCTTTGCTTGCGGACTTGGCGGCGTTGGATGCTGGCTTGGCTGATTTTTGAACGGGCATGCGAAAACCTCAGGACATCAAAACAATTCGTGCAGACGGGTCAAACGCCAACCAGGTCGCACGAGGCGCCACAGGTGGCAGGGACGGGAACAAAGATCCCACGGCAAGATGTGAGGGCGAACATTTGGAATGCAATCCTTGCGGTAAGGTGGCCCGTAGCGATGTAGTGGACATCGTCATCTGTTGGCCTGGCCCGGAGGTGTTGCTGTCGCTCTTGCCGAATCAACCCGATAGTATACCGTCAGTTTGGGACTTTTCCAGTAGTTTGCGGCGTTCCTGCAATTCCCGATATCGCTGGAGCGCCTCGGGATTGGCCTTGGAGGCTTCGATGGCCTCAGTCTCTTGCTGTTTCAGACGGTCAATCAACATCCGGTTGAGCAGGTCGCGCAGTTCAGGCTCCGATTCGCTCACCGGCTCAACCGGAATCCTCGGGCCGGACATCAGACGCAGCGCGAGTTCTTCACCGAATTGACCCGTCAACGCTTCGCGAAGGGCCTCCCAGGGCAATGCGCCGTGCTCGTGCATTTGCCCTTCCAGCCAGGACAGCAGTGGGCCATGGGGTTCCGGCAGCGCGCACAAAAGGGCGTGGTCCTCGTTGCTGAGCAAGTCCCACAAGGCGGACTGACTGAGCAGAATACGGGTCGCATGATCGGCTCTGCTGGCAGGTTGCGACCGCTTGCCAGGACGAGCGATGCTGCGTCCCTGCGCATAGCCGCTGCCCGGGTTGTTGTTCCATGTGCCTGAATCGCTCTTGCCAAAGTTGCCGGTGCTGCCTTTCCAGCCTCCCTCGCGCGCCGTCTTGGGCAGGGCCGGATTCCACAAAGCGGAGAGTTCGCGTCCGGTCAGTTGCACCAAGTCCGCGATTTCCCCCAACAACTGCATCTTCAGCGCGCCATCGGGCATGGCGGACCACAGTGGCTTGGCGTTGCTGGAAAGGTGGGCGCGGCCTTCTGCGCTGTTCAGGTCCAGGCCTTCGCGTGCCGACTCGATCAGGAAGCGGCTCAAGGGCGTGGCCTCGGACACATAGCGGGCAAAGGCCTCGCGGCCATTGGCGCG
>CAIQEX010000763.1 GCA_903870955.1 uncultured beta proteobacterium | reverse complement strand
GCGCACTAATCGAATTTAAGAGGTAAACCAAATGGCCTATTCAGAAAAAGTTGTTGATCACTATGAAAATCCGCGCAACGTGGGCTCCTTTGACAAGGGCGACGAAGACGTGGGAACCGGCATGGTCGGTGCACCCGCCTGCGGCGATGTGATGAAGTTGCAAATCAAGGTCAACGCGCAAACCGGCATCATCGAAGATGCGCGTTTTAAGACCTATGGCTGTGGTTCTGCCATCGCGTCGAGCTCGCTGGTGACCGAATGGGTCAAGGGCAAAACCCTGGATCAGGCGGCTGCGTTGAAGAACAGCGAGATCGCGGAAGAACTGGCGTTGCCGCCCGTTAAGATTCACTGTTCCATCCTGGCTGAAGACGCTATCAAGGCGGCGGTCGAGGACTACAAAAAGAAGCATCTGAATTGATATGACCCCAAAGCTCACTATGTTCGCGGGGGCCCCGGTATGGCAATTTCTCTAACCGAGGCCGCTGCACGCCACGTCACCCGTTACCTCACCAAACGGGGCAAGGGTGTGGGTGTGCGCTTGGGCGTCAAGACCACTGGATGTTCGGGCTTGGCCTACCAGCTCGAATACGTGGACGAATTTGCGCCTGAAGACATGGTTTTTGAAGGCCATGGTGTCAAGGTGCTGGTGGACCCTAAAAGCCTCGCCTATATTGACGGCACCGAGCTTGATTTTGTCCGTGAGGGGTTGAACGAAGGCTTTCGATTCAACAACCCGAATGAACGGGATAAATGCGGCTGCGGTGAGTCGTTCCGCGTGTGACCCTTCAAGACGATGACTTCGAACTGTTCGGTCTGGATAAACAGTTCGCTCAAGACCGGATGGAAGTGGATGCCCGCTGGAAGGAACTTCAGCGCGAGGCGCATCCCGATAAATTTGCCTCACAAGGTGCCGCTGCGCAGCGCATTGCCATGCAGTGGTCCGTGCGCATCAACGAGGCTTACCAACGCCTGAAAGATCCGATTAAAAGGGCAGCCTATTTGTGTGAACTTGCCGGCTTTCCTGTGAACGCACATACCAATACCGCGATGCCCAATGCCTTTCTGATGCAGCAGATGGAATGGCGCGAGGCCCTCGACGATGCCAGGGGTTTGGAGCCCTTGGAAGAGTTGTCGGAAATGGTACAAAACAGCAAAGAACAGGTGCTGCACCACTGTGCCGTGCAACTGGACGAACAACATGATTACGCCGCTGCGGTGGGTCTGGTGCGGATTTTGATGTTTATCGAAAAGTTCGCCCAGGACCTGAATCAGCGGCTGGACCAATTCGCATAAAGAGACGATGAGAGACGATGGCGCTTCTACAAATTTCCGAACCTGGGCAGTCGCCCAACCCGCACCAGCGCCGTATTGCCGTAGGTATTGATTTAGGCACCACGCATTCGCTGGTCGCCTCTGTGCGAAACGGCGTTGCAGAGTGCCTGCCCGATGGTGAGGGACGGGTGATTCTGCCCAGCGTGGTGCGTTACCTGGATGCCCAGCGCCGCCAGATTGGCTTCGAGGCGTTGGACAACCAGGTCAATGATCCGGGCAACACCATTGCTTCGGTGAAGCGCCTGATGGGACGCGGGCTGCGCGATGTCGCGCAGGCCAGCAAGCTTCCGTATGCGCTGGTGGATGAACCGGGGATGGTCAAAGTGCGCACCATTGCCGGCGATAAAAGCCCGGTGGAAGTGAGTGGCGAGATTTTGGCGACGCTGCGTTTTCGCGCCGAAGATACCTTCAACGACGACATTTTTGGTGCGGTCATCACCGTGCCTGCCTACTTTGACGATGCGCAGCGCCAGGCAACGAAAGACGCTGCGCAACTCGCAGGCTTGAACGTGCTGCGCCTGATCAACGAACCCACGGCTGCCGCGATTGCCTATGGTCTGGACAACGGTTCCGAAGGTGTTTATGCGGTGTATGACCTGGGTGGCGGCACCTTTGACATCTCTATTCTGCGGCTTTCGGCGGGTGTGTTTGAAGTGTTGGCCGCGGGCGGCGACTCCGCCTTGGGGGGCGACGATTACGACCGCGCCTTGGCTGACTGGCTTTTGCAAGAGTCGTCCCTGGCGATTGATTCCATGGAAGACCAGGCCCGTTTGCTGGCCCATGCCCGACAGTGCAAAGAAGCCCTGTCGTCGGAAGAAATCGTTACCGCCGAAGTCGAGCTTTCGAGCGGCAACATAGACCTCGCACTTAACCGCGAACAGTTCGAAGCCGCAACGGCCGCGTTGACCCAACGCACGCTCCAGGCCATCAAAAAGGCGCTGCGTGATGCCAAGCTGACCAAGGAAGACATCAAGGGCGTGGTCATGGTGGGTGGCTCCACGCGGATGCCGCAGGTTCGCCGTTCCGTGGGTGAATTTTTCGGCCAGGAACCACTGGTCAATCTCAACCCCGACGAAGTGGTGGCGCTGGGTGCCGCAATCCAGGCCAATCAATTGGCTGGCAACAACCCGGATGGCGATCTGTTGTTGCTTGACGTGATTCCATTGTCTTTGGGCATCGAGACCATGGGCGGACTGGTAGAGCGCATTGTTCCGCGCAACCAGACGATCCCCACTGCTATGGCACAGGACTTTACCACCTACAAAGATGGCCAGACCGCGCTGGCGTTGCATGTAGTGCAAGGCGAGCGTGATCTGGTGGCGGATTGCCGCAGCCTCGCACGATTTGAATTGCGTGGTATCCCACCGATGGCTGCCGGTGTGGCGCGAATCCGCGTCACCTTCACGGTGGATGCTGATGGGTTGCTCAATGTGGGTGCCAAAGAGCAAGTCAGCGGAGTGGAAGCCCGCATTGACGTCAAGCCTTCCTATGGTCTGACCGACGACCAGATTGCGCAGATGCTCAAAGACAGTTTCAGCACAGCCCAGCAGGATATGCAGGCCCGCGCGTTGGTAGAAGCGCGGGTCGATGCCGACCGGTTGCTGCTGGCCACGCGCAGTGCGCTGGCAGTGGATGGCAGCTTGTTGGATTCAGCCGAACGTGCCGAGATTGACCTTGCCATGCGTGCCTCTGAAGAATCGCTCGCCAGCACCGATGCGGCCCATATTGAGGCGGTATCCAAAGCACTGGCCCAAGCCACAGAAGCCTTTGCCGCTGCACGCATGAATCACAGCATCGCGCAGGCTTTGGCGGGCAAAAATATTGCAAACATTTAGGTCGACACCATGCCCATCATCAAAATCATGCCGCACCCGGAATACTGCCCGACAGGGCGTGACATCAGCGCTCCCGCCGGCACATCGATCTGCGAAGCGCTGCTGGAAAACGGCATCAACATTGAGCACGCCTGCGACATGAGTTGTGCTTGCACGACCTGTCACGTCGTGGTGCGTGAGGGATTTTCTTCGCTGAACGAACTGGAAGAAACCGAAGAAGACCTGCTGGATCGCGCCTGGGGTCTGGAGCCCAACTCGCGCCTGAGTTGTCAGGCCATTCTGGCGCAAAAAGATCTGACGGTGGAGATCCCAAAATACTCCATCAACCATGCCAAAGAAAACCACTAGAACGCGTCAAAATCTGGCATGCGACAAATATTTCTGGATACCGAAACCACCGGCCTTTACGCGGAGCAGGGCGACCGCGTAATTGAAATCGGTTGCGTCGAACTGTTCAACCGAAAGCTGACCGGCAACAACCTGCACTTTTATTTGAACCCAGGTCGTGACAGCCACGAAGAGGCGCTCAAAATCCACGGACTGACCACCGAGTTCCTGCGCGACAAGCCCCCGTTTGAAGCCATTGTGGATGAGTTTCTGGCCTACGTTCAGGACGCTGAAGTCATCATCCACAACGCCAGCTTTGATATCGGCTTTCTGAATGTCGAGCTCAAGCGGG
>CAIQEX010000762.1 GCA_903870955.1 uncultured beta proteobacterium | reverse complement strand
GTCATCAGGAAGACCGTTGGTCCAGTGTGCCTTTGTTTTTCAATTGGCGCCGGTGGGTTCCGTTGCGTTCATGGGGGCGTATGTTTTCAAAGGCGGAAGTTCGCTCAGGCCACACGTCGTATACGTAATTACTCACAGGTTCGTCCTGTACGAATACGGATGTGCAGAACACCGGGTTTTCCTACGATAGGTCAGGCCTGCAGAGGGGTTTGTCTACAACGGGAGAACATGATGGAAGTCTTGACACTGGGATTGATAGGACTGGTACTGCTCTTGGTGGTGGGACCACGATTGACGTTTACACCGGAGGGCTGCGTCAAGGTACTCACGTCTTTCGGCAAGTACAGCCGCATGGTCCAGCCGGGCGCAAGTTGGAGAAAACCGTGGGAGCGGGCGTTGACTATCTCCTTGCAAAACCGCTCGATGGAACTGGAGTTTGAGGCCATCACAATCGATCAGGCCAACGTCTATTTCAAATGCCTGTTGCTGTATCGCGTCGCGGATAACGCAGAGCTGACCATCAAGCGCGCAGCGTTTGCCTTCGCTGAACAAGCCGAGTTTTCAATCTCCATGCAGCGCCTGATCGAGGACGAGACGCGTACCTATGTCGCCACACAGCGGCAGGCGGAAATGATTGGTATTTCACAAGAGGTGGTTCGTCGGATTCAATCCAACGTGGGCGCCCGTATGCGGGATTGGGGCTACTCCATTGAGGATCTGCGCTACAACAACATTCGCTTTGACGCGGTAGTCACCAGTTCCATGGCACGCGTGGTTGCGGCTATCAATGAGCGCGATGCTGCTGAAAATGAAGGTGAGGCACTGCTCATCCGCCGCACCAAAGAAGCAGAGGCTGATGGCTCCTTTATCAAGATCAAGGCGGAGGCCGAAAAACTAGCCTGGAAGTTGCGTGGGCAGGGTTTGGCTGACTTTCGCCGGGAAGTGGCTGCGGGCATTCACGATGCGGTATCCGAACTGCAAACGGCCGGAGTGGATCCCAACTATCTGCTGTTCTTCATGTACACCGAGGCAATCAAGCACGTAGCCGAAAACGCCAAGTCGGGACACACGATCTTTGTGGACAGCAACCCTTCCAGACCGCGTGAACTCATGGCCGACATGGCAGCGTTTTACAAGGTGACGCCTGTCGAAGCCGCCACCGCCTAACGATCTACCAAGTACTTATATGTATCACGATTTTCAGGACACTTACCCAGTCGATGCCGCAGTCCATCAGGATGACTCTCCTTCACCCTTGACTAACCGGCGCCGCCTGGTTTTTCATGGGACGGGTGGGGAATACTTCCGCATCTGGCTTGTCAATCTGGCGTTATCAGTCATCACGCTGGGGATCTATTCACCGTGGGCCAAGGTGCGAGCCGAACGCTACTTTCATGCCAGCACGGAGCTTGATGGAACCCGATTTGAATACCACGCTACGCCGCGCAGCATTCTCCTGGGACGTGGGCTGCTGGCGCTTCTGTTGATTGCTGGCGTGGTGCTGATGCGGACGGCAAACCCGTTGGCCTTGCTGGTAGTTATCGCGGGGCTGATTCTGCTGCCCTGGATGGTGGCCAGTTCGATGCGCTTCAAGGCCCGCATGGTGTCGTGGCGCGGTGTGCGCTTTGCATGGCAGGGCACCACTGCCAGTGTGTACGGCAAGTCGCTGAAAGTGGCGCTGCTGACGGTGGTCACCTTCGGCATATATTATTTCGCCGGTCACCATGCTTTCAAGCGACTCCTCGTCGACAAGCTGCAATTCGGCGACAAGGAATTCAAATGCCAGAGCACGGCCGGTTCGTTCTTTGGTCCCTACTTCTGGTTCGGCGTACTGACCTCCGCACCAAGCAAATTGCTTGAAGTGGTGGGTCAAGCTCTGAGCAAAAACTTTGACCCTGGCTATGTTGGCGCAGGCATCGGCGCATTGACGATTGCCCTCTTGTACGTCGCGTATCAGGTGCTGGCGAGCGCGCTGTCACAAATCATTCAGAACCAGACAACGCTTGAAGATCTTCAATTCGTGAATGACTCGGATTTCATGGATCTGGTGCGGCTGCATTCATCCAACGCGTTGTATATGGCTCTGACTCTTGGTTTGTACTGGCCGTGGGCGCGTATCCGGGCGATGCAATACCGGGCATCCCACTTTGAAATCGTGGGCGACTTGCACGCCTTGCGTAGTCACAACATCGCAGTCCATCAGGAGGCGGCATTCGGTCAGGAAGTGGCTGGAGCAATGGACTTCGATGTCAGCTTCTGACACCACCACAACACTGTGTGTCGCGGGGCAATACTGCGATGGTTACAACGCCGTCGCGCACCCGGTCAATGCGCTATTTTCGGGCGCTGATCTGGTGCTCATTGCGCCGGACATCCATAGGACAGCCCGCCTCTCCGAGTTGCAGGTGTCCGAGCCTCTCGGACGGCTTCCGCGCACATTTACATTTGCAGACGGTGCGACGCTGGTAGTGCCGGTCTCTGAAGCGCTTGCAAAGCAACTAGGCGAATCGACACCGCACCTGCAACATTGGGAATCGAAGTACCGGTACGCGTTGGCTGCGCTGGTCGCGCTCCTGGTCTCTGCGTGGTGGATATATTCCTATGCGATACCTCTTGTTGCGGACGCAGTCGTGGCGCGATTTGGTTCTGAACAGGAGGCAGGACTCCCCGGCGCCACGCTGGCGAAATGGGATGCGGCAGGCGTCTGGGAACCCAGCAAACTTGAAGCGAGCTTGCAGTCGCAAACGCGCGCAATGATTGCCACCCGTTTAAGCGCCGCCCATGTGGAGCCCCGACACATCGCGTTTCGTGACGGTCTGGCAATGGGTGCCAATGCATTTACGTTGGACGGCGGCGCCATGGTTCTAACCGATGACCTCATTCATGTGCTGAACACCGAGGAGCAGGTTGCCGTGGTAGCCCATGAGCTCGGGCATGTGCACCACCGCCACAACCAGCGACTGCTGTTGCGCCAACTCGGCCTGGTTGGTGCATTTCACCTGCTGCTGGGCAACAGTGGCTGGAACGATCCTCTCGCAGAGACCACCCAACTCTTGGGGCAGACGCGGTATAGCCGCGCGTTTGAAGCGGATGCAGATGCCTATGCGGTTGGACTATTGAAGGAGTCCGGCATACCGCCATGCCGCCTTGCCACCGGATTGCGAAAGTTGGAGGCAGCGGCACCTGTGCATGGGAAAACGCAATCAGAATGGTTTTCCAGTCATCCCCTGACGGATGACAGGATCAGAAAAATAGGTGGCGACTGCGGCGCAAAAGACTGACGACGAAGCGTGATGACAAATAGTGACGACGAAAATCGGAGAATGTGTAGTGAAGCCGCCTTTTCGTTCCGAACCAGCGGCCCATGCACCCGTACGGTTTGTCTACAAAGGTGCCAGAGACTTGAAATTTGGAACCTTGTCGAATGTGTCGGCTGGCCTGGAGTAATCCAAAACATTTTTGGTGGCATCCAGATACTTTTCAGACCAAGCACTTAAACGGGTCATTAACTGCGACTTCGCTGGATCAGATGCCGTGGCTGTTGGAGTCCAATCAGTGATTGTCGTTTTGTCGAACCCTAGAAACGCGACATTCAACATGAAATCAACTTTGTATATGCGACCAGAACTGGTACTACTCATTATTTTAAAAGCAATAAAAGTATTTTTAACCCCGTCAATATCGATTGCAAGCGGGTCAATTGTCAAACAACTGTCATTTCGACCGACACCCTTATTTAAGGTAAGCAGATGCGTTCCAGCACAAGGCGATCCCGACCAATAGGCCGCGTTGGTGTTATTGCTTAAATTTGCTGTAATTGATTGGGCAGCAATTAAACGGTTTTCTTCAACATGGAGCATGGTTGCGGTTCCAAGTGGAATCGAGTCCGCTCGCCCACCGCTCTCTTGAACTTCTCCGGAAAAGTATATCCACCGCTCATCACCCTTATAGATCGGATAGCCGCCGATTGTCGTCGAGGATGTTACAGGGTCACGTCGCGAGAAATTTGCAGGCTTGGCCTTTTCAAATAGGTCAGTGGCGTTTGCAGAATATGAAGCGATCACCGCCATTCCCAAAATGAAACTCTTTATCATAATTCCCCCCTTTTAAATTCTATAAAAATCACCGTCGCCTATCTTATCCATCGCGAACAGTAGCTAAATGAAACCAATTTGACTACGCTACTTTGTGCAATACAGTAGGCTCCATTTTCTGTCTCGACAGATTTATTTTAATTCGCCCCAAGGGTAACGCTCTATGCGCAATTACCTATCTGGGAGTCATGAATTACATAAGGGTTGATACCAATGAAGGCCAAAGTAACTGTGTGGATTTCGAAGGCAATCTTTTCGGCGACCCATTGATTGAGCGTGTGTTGCTCTAGGCAGGAGCTAGCCAAGTTGCCCCCGAACCTCGCTGGCACGCAAATCGCTTCCTTGCACGCAAAAGCAAAGGAGCACCATCTTGGGACTAAATAGCACCACTTTGATACGCAACGGCCGCGTCATCACCGCCAGCGACGACTACGTGGCGGATGTTCTATTGCAGGACGGCAAGGTACACACCATTGGCCGCGCCATCGAGGTCGGTGACGACGTGCAGGTGGTGGATGCCAGCGGCCTGTATGTGCTGCCGGGCGGGGTGGACACCCACGTGCACCTTGAAAACGTGATCGGCCCGACCATCACCACCGACACCTTTGCCAGCGGCACCAAGGCAGCGGCCTTTGGCGGCACCACCACCATCGTCGACTTTGCGCTGCAGACCGAACTCGACTCGCCCCTGGGGGCCATCGCACGGGCCCAACGTTCGGCCGAGTCGCAGGTGCACGTGGACTACAGCCTGCACGTCATCATCAAGCGGGTGGATGAGCAGGTGCTGCGCGACGTGCGCTACGCCATGCACCATGAGGGCGTCACCAGTTTCAAGATGTTCATGGCCTATCCGGGCGTGATGATGGCCGACGACGCCTCGATCTTTCGCATGCTGCGCCAGGTGGGTGCCGACGGTGGCATGGTGGCCCTGCACGCCGAAAATGGTACGGTGATCGACCTGCTGATCAAGGAGGCGCTGGAAGCCGGCCACACCTCGCCCCGCTACCACGCGCTGACCCGCCCCTCGCTGATGGAGGGCGAGGCCACGCACCGCGGCATCCGTCTGGCTGAGCTGGCTCAGGCACCCATCTACTTTGTGCATGTCTCCAGCAACGACGCGCTCAAGCACATCGTGACGGCGCGCGCCGAGGGCATCCCGGTGTTTGCCGAGACCTGCCCGCACTACCTGCTGTTTGACGACTCGGTCTACGACAACGACGACTTCGAGACGGCCAAATACGTGATGACGCCGCCGCTGCGCAAGCCCGACGACCAGAAGCATTTGTGGCGCGCCCTGCGCTATGACGACCTGCAGGTGATTGCCACGGACCACTGCCCGTTCTGCATGAAGGAGGGGCATCTGGGCCTGCGCAGTTCCAAGCTGCGCGGCACCGCCAATTTCGCCGAAATTCCAAATGGTGCACCGGGCATAGAGACGCGCCTGGTCAGCCTGTTTGATATTGGCGTGATGCAGGGCAAGCTCTCGCTGAATCGCTTTGTCGAGCTGACCTCCACCACGCCGGCCAAGCTGTTTGGTCTGTTCCCGCAAAAGGGCACGATTGCCGTGGGCAGCGATGCCGACATCGTGCTGTTCAACCCAGCGGTTACGCAGACCATCCACGCCAAGCACCTGCACAGTGCCTGCGACCACACCCTGCTGGAAGGGCGCACGCTGCAAGGCCGGGTGGAGAAAGTATTTTTGCGCGGCCAGCTGATTGTGGATGGCGAGGATTGGCATGGCCGCCCGGGCATGGGACAGTTTGTCAAACGCGGCGAAGTGCGGGCCTTTTAAGGCCAATGCGCAAGCCATGCAAAAGGGCGTCACCTTCCTGCCTATAGAGCCACTCACCGCCGATGCGTTCCGGGCCTTTGGCGATGTCATCGCAGCCGGCAACAGCGCGCAGCAGTTTCTCATCAACCAGGGTTTCGCCACCCGCCACCACGACCTCGCGCAAGTGGATGTGGCACGCGACGGCGGGCGTGTCGGGCTGAGCGTTTTTCGGGCGCTGCCGCGCGCACTGCCGATGCGCCTCAGCGTGATGGAGCGTCACCCGCTGGGCAGCCAGGCCTTTGTGGCCATGAGCGAGCTGCCCTTCCTGGTGGTGGTGGCGCCGCCGACAGAGCAACTGCAGTTGCAGTTGATTCGCTGCTTCCTGGCCGCACCCGGACAGGGTGTCAATTACGCAGCGGGCACCTGGCACCATCCACTCATTGCGCTGGAGCGGACCTCGGACTTTCTGGTGATAGACCGCTGTGCGGGTAGTGGCAACAACCTCGACGAGGTCGATGTAACGGCTGCAGAGATTTGGCTGCCCGCCTGAATCAGACAGAGGTTTGGTTCGTTGCCTGCCAGGCGCGCTCGAAAGGCAATCACCGCAGCGCGCAATAGTCGTCCGTGGCAACGATTTGCACGGCCTTCACCACACTGCCTGGAGCCACGACGAATTCTGATGCACCGTAATGCGAGGGCAAAGCATTGCCGGCCCAATCGTAGGTGTAGCCCAGGCGCGTGTAGGGGTAGCCTGGCCCTTTGGGGTTGTCCATCACGTAGGCGGAGGCCATTTGCTGACCGACAAAGTTGCGCATCGCAGGGGGCGTGTCAACTTGCGCATCGATGGTGCAAACGGGTTGGCCACTGGCGTTGTCTCTAACGCCCAAACACGGGCGCTCAATGCTTTCACGGGGGATTTCAAGAATCACAAATTGTGTCTTGCGATATTGCGGCGGTGAGTTGGTGGGAAGTCCCAGCAACTGTTCAAGCCGGGACCGCAGTGCGTCTCCTTGAAGACCCCAATGGCTGCATAGCCCTTGCACCTCACCCGCCAGCGTGACCCACAGGCGGTCTGCACCAACCTTCATCTCGCAAGGCAGCGCGTCCCGGGCGCACGGCGCGCGCTGGTCCGTTACCCACGAAACCATGGCAACGGCGGGGTCGGCAGGCAGGGGACGCAACGCTACGACCTTGCCCGGACTGGCCACCGCAGCGTCGGCTAAAGCGGCCGCATAGGCCGAATGGCTATCCGTAGTTAACGGTGACAGCGATGCACAAGCGCACAGAGACAGTACCCAACACACCGTCAACCCGACGCGTACGCTTTGAAGCAAATTCATGGTGCAGGTTCCTAATTGAAGTCCACTAAAAGTAGCATTTTCCAGAGTGAAGATTCTCATTCAAATGCGTGAGGACACTCTGTTCCTCTTTCGTAACGCAGGTTCAGATCATGTCACGCCTTCCTTTGATTCGACCAGCGTAAAAATAGGGTCATCTGTTATTGGTAAAGTGACCACATACGGTTTTCATTGGCTCATGTCATCTCTTTCAAACTTACGAGAATCACACCGCCCATGTCCATTCCAAGCAACTGCAAATACTCCGAAGATCACACATGGGTTCGATTGGTCGGCGGCAAGGTGGCATACCTCGGCATAACGGATTTCGCCCAGGGGGAGCTTGGAGCTCTCGTACACATTGAGGTAGATACCGTGGGCACAAATGTTGAAGCCAATAAAGTAGCCGGCACGATTGAGGCGACCAAAACAACCAGTGAACTGTCCATGCCTGTGAACGCGAAAGTATTGGAATTCAATGCCAAATTGAGCGACGCTCAAGGAGGAGATCCGTCTTTGGTCAATAGCGATCCTTACGGGGATGGTTGGATTCTGAAAATAGAAGTCGAGCGAGTGGACGAT
>CAIQEX010000761.1 GCA_903870955.1 uncultured beta proteobacterium | reverse complement strand
TTTACGCGGCAACTCTTTCCGACTCCCCTTCTAAGATTTCGGGATCACAGCCAACCCGAGGGGTCGAGATGAAAAAAACCAGAACAACCACACACTTGCTGTGGGCGCTTACCTGCCTGCTGGTATGGACTTTTGCAATACCGTCCTTTGCCACAGAGGCAGGCAAAAAGGCAGCACCCGCAAGCAGCGCGATAAAGAAATCCAGTGCCGACACAGCCATGGGTAAGAAGTGCCTGGGTTGTCATGGCGCAGAGGATGACCCAGGCATTTATGGCGAGTGGAAGAAGAGCACCCACGCCGCCAAGAATGTGGACTGCTACGACTGCCACAAGGCCAAGGCGGAAGACAAGGCCGCCTATGAGCACCATGGCGCCACCATCCAGACCGTGGTGACACCCCTGACGTGTGCCCGCTGCCACGAAGCTGAAGTGGCCCAGCAACAGCGCTCTCACCATGCCAAGGCCGGCAACATTCTGGCCTCCATCGACAACTTGCTTGGCGAAGTGATCGGCGGCCCCGCTGCGGTCAACGCCGGTTGTCTGCAATGCCACGGTGGCACCATCAAGCTGGACGACAAGAAGCGTCCCACGCCCCAGACCTTTCCCAATACCGGCATTGGCCGCATCAACACCGATGGCTCACTGGGCTCTTGCTCGGCCTGCCATGCCCGCCACAGCTTCTCCTCGGCCCAGGCACGCACCCCCGATACGTGTGGCAAGTGCCACATGGGACCAGACCATCCACAGATCGAGGTCTACAACGAATCCAAGCACGGCATTCTGTACCGCGCAAAGATTGATGAGATGAATCTGAAGTCCAAGAAATGGGTGGTGGGCGTCGACTACACCGCCGCCCCCACCTGCTCCACCTGCCACATGGGCGCTACCCGCGACCAGAAGGTGACACACGATGTGGGCGAACGCATTTCCTGGACACTGCGCCCAGCCATCTCGACCAAGCTCAACATGATTCGTCTGGCCAATGGCGACGAATTTGACCAACCTGAAGGCAAGCCATTGCCCGCCATCGGTGATGCGCTCAAGGGCTCCACGGTGAAAGAAATTCTGACCTGGGAACAGCGTCGCGACAGGATGAAGGACGTCTGCTCCGCCTGCCATGGCAAGCGCACGGTCGAGGGCCACTACAAGCAGTTTGACGATGTGGTGGATCTGTACAACGACAAGTACGCCAAGCCGATTGCGGCCATCATGAAGGAACTGGAAGACAAGGGCTACCTGAGCAAAGAGCCGATGGACGCCAAGATCAAGTGGACCTGGTTCGAGATCTGGCACCACGAAGGCCGTCGCGCCCGCCATGGAGCCTCCATGAGCGGCCCGGACTACACCTGGTGGCACGGCATTTACGAAGTGTCCCAGCACACCTACTTCAAGTGGATTCCCGAACTCAAGGAAGTGGTCCAGAAGAAGGACGGCAACGAAGACTTCGCCAACGCCCTGCTGGAGAAATACTTCAAGCCCATTCCCGGCCATGACTGGTTCTTCAACGGCATGGGACCCAAAGCCATCGAAGAGGTGCGCAAGGGCTATGAGGATCGCTATGGCAAAGGCTCTTTGAAATAGGCCATGTCAAAGAAAGCAAAGTCATGCCTGGCAGTGGCATGCGTGGCACTGGCCCTGCTCTGCGGTTCGTCCGCTGCGCAGGCCCGGTCGGCAGCCACCACCGCCTTGATCAACCAGGCAGAACAACACTGGAAAGCTGGCCAACTCGACCTGGCCCAGACGACTTTCAAGCAAGCCCTGGCGGCGGAACCTGGTGCCGTCGACATTGAACTGAAAATCGCGGGCCTGCAGTTGTCCAACAACGACTTTGCGGCCTGCATTCCCAGCTACCAGCATGTCATTGGCCTGGACGCAACCAGCGTGCGCGCCTGGTTGGGGTTGGGCTTTGCCTATTTGCACACCGGAAAAAACAGCCTCTCCATGGCGGCGTTCAATGAGGCCATCCGCCTCGATCCAGGCAAAAGGGAAGCGCTGCAACCCATGCTCGCCAAATTGCAGTCACCGTAAAGCGCTCCGGCTTCTGGTTGACTAATGCGAGCCGTACGCTGCCAAACCGGGCACGTCCAAAATGCGGATGTAGCGCTTGTCAATCTGGATAAAACCAGCCTCCTCCAACTCATGCAAAACCCGGGAGAAGTACTCTGGCGTGAGCGATAGCCGCGAGGCGATGGTGGCCTTGGTCGCGCGAAGCTCCACGGTCACCGGCGCTGCTGTATCGCTGGGCGCACCATCTTCAATATCACGCAGCAGGTAGCCGATCAAACGCTGCATGCCGCTGCGTAAGGTGTAGCCCTCTACATCGCGGATCAGCCCATGCAGACGGCGAGAAATGCCAGCCAACATGTTCATGGCCAGTTGTGGATCGCGGCGTATTTCACCTACGACCACCTCCTTGCTGACGCGTAGCAACAAACTGTCGATGAGCGCCTGCGCGTTAACCATGCAGGACTTATCCAGAAATATAAATGCCTCGGCAAAACTATGGCTGGGCTCTATCAGTTCAATGATTTTTTCCTGGCCATTGGGCGCCGTCACAAACAGCTTGACCTTGCCGGTCACCACCACGTAGAAGGCCTGACTCTGGTCGCCGACTGAAAAAACGCGCTCCCCCTGCACAAAGGGTTGCAGTGCGCAACCGGCCACCAGACGCTGGCGCTGCGCCGGCGACAGGTCACCAAATAGAGGCAATACCGAAAGGTACTGCGCAATATCAAAGCGGCTGCAATCCATTGTGCCGACCGGCCTCAACCCGCCAAGGCCACGCGCATGGCATCCACCACGGCCTTGTAATCGGTCTTGCCGAAGATGGCGCTGCCCGCCACAAAGGTGTCGGCACCGGCGTCGGCCACACGGCGGATGTTGTCGGTCTTGATGCCGCCATCCACTTCCAGGCGGATGTCCCTTCCGCTGGCGGTGATGCGTTTGCGCACGTCTTCAATCTTGCGCAAAGCGGAGTCGATAAAGCTTTGACCGCCAAAGCCAGGATTGACGCTCATGATCAAAACCAGGTCGATGTCGTCAATCACCCAGTCCAGCACGTCCAGCGGCTCGGCCGGATTGAAAACCAGACCGGCTTTCACACCTTTGCTTTTGATGGCCTGGATGCTGCGGTGCACATGGCCGCTGGCATCCGGGTGGAAACTGATCAGGTCCGCACCGGCATCGACAAAGGCGCCTGCCAGCGCGTCCACGGGTGAAATCATCAGGTGCACGTCGATCGGCACCGCCACACCCGCAGCCGTTTTGGCATGCGGCTTCAGGGCACTGCAAATCATCGGGCCGAAGGTCAGGTTGGGTACGTAGTGGTTGTCCATCACGTCGAAGTGGATCCAGTCAGCCCCGGCGGCGATCACGTTTTTCACCTCTTCGCCCAGACGGGCAAAATCGGCAGACAGAATGGAGGGGGCGATACGGTAGGTCATGGTGCTGCGCTCTCGGTATGGGGACATTGGTAAGGAGTGGGACGAACGACTATTTTCGCAGTTAGCATTGGAGCATGTCCAAGTATGCATTTCAGGTTGAAGTGGTACCCCAGTACCTTCCCGACCAGTCCAATCCGGAGGAAGACCTTTACGTCTTCGCCTACACCATCACCATCACCAATACCGGAGAGGTCCCGGCACAACTCATCTCCCGCACCTGGAATGTGAATGATGCCACTGGCCATACGGAGCGGGTGCGCGGTCTTGGCGTTGTAGGGCAGCAGCCCCTGCTCAAACCCGGTCAGTCCTTTGAGTACACCAGCGGCACACGGCTGCGTACGCCCACGGGCACCATGCACGGCAGCTTCTTTTGCGTCGCCGAGGACGGTGAAAAGTTCGATGCCGATGTGCCCATGTTTGTGTTGGATGCCCTGAGCGGCGACCATGGCGTGGGCGGTTACCGCACCCTGCATTAGGTCGGCCTGGTCGAGTATGGGTGAGTTCGACCTGATCAAGCGTTTCTTTACCCGCCCCACGCCGCGTGCGGTTCTGGGCGTGGGTGACGATTGCGCACTCTTGCAACCCTCCCCTGGGATGCAGATGGCCATCTCGAGTGACATGCTGGTCAGCGGTCGCCATTTTTTTGCCGATGTTGATCCGCGCGCTCTGGGGCACAAAGCGCTGGCCGTCAATCTGAGCGACCTGGCCGCTTGTGGTGCCACACCGGTTGCCTTCACTTTGGCACTGGCCCTGCCCGATGCCGACCCCGTTTGGCTTGAACCGTTTTCGCAAGGCCTGCTGGCGTTGGCTGATTTGCATGGCTGCGAACTGATCGGTGGCGACACCACCCGAGGGCCGCTGAACATCTGCATCACCGTTTTTGGCGAAGTGCCCAAGGGGCAAGCCCTGCTTCGCAGCGGTGCAAAGGCGGGAGACGACATCTATGTCAGCGGCACGTTGGGCGACGCCAGTCTGGCTTTAGCGCACTTGCTGCAAGAACGCAATGGCATGGACGGCGAGAAGACTGTCGCCGGGGCAAGCTCCACAGCAAGTCTGCTGCAGTTCCCTCCGACCGACCTGGCCCAAGCCCGCCAGCGGCTGGAATGGCCCTCGCCCCGCGTGGCTCTTGGCATGGCATTACGTGGCATTGCGTCCGCCGCAGCGGATATCAGCGACGGCCTGCTGGGTGACCTGGGCCACATCCTGGAGCGCTCTGGTATGGGGGCCATATTGGACACTACTCTGGCCTTCAGCCTTTTGGGCGCTCACCACTATTCAGAGCAAGCGGCTGCACTGCTGGCCCAACCAGAAATGCGCGGCACGCTACTGCAACATGTGCTGAGCGGTGGTGACGATTACGAGCTCGTGTTCACTGCGCCACCCGCACTGCAAGCTGCTGTGCATGCTGCCGCCCTGGCCAGCCAGACCCCGGTCACGCGGATCGGGCGGATCGATGCCGCGCCGGGTTTGCGTTTGCTGGATTCACAAGGCAAGCTTCTGGACCATCACTTCCGTTCGTTCGACCATTTCGCTGCCTAGGCGATGGCAACGC
>CAIQEX010000760.1 GCA_903870955.1 uncultured beta proteobacterium | reverse complement strand
CGGCAGGCTACTGATTTATGGCGCCGGTACGGCGGGGGTTCAAACCGCTTCCGCACTGCAGGTATCAGGCCAGTTCAAGCTCATCGGTTTCGTCGATGACGATGACACCAAAGTGGGTCGAAGCATCAATGGACTGCCCATCTTTGCGTCGGAAAACATGCTGACTTTGGTGCCACGCCACAAGATCACTGACATTCTCCTGGCCATGCCTGCGGCCACGCGCGAACGACGCAACAAAATCATCCAGTCGCTGGAGGGACTGCCGGTGCATGTGCGCTCTCTGCCTAGCATGGCTGACCTGACCAGCGGCAAGGTCACTGTGCAGGACTTTCGAGAACTGGATATTGAAGACCTGCTGGGCCGTGAGCCGGTACCGCCGCGCACCGATTTGTTGGCCCATGACCTGGCCGGTCAGGTCGTGCTGGTCAGCGGCGCGGGTGGCAGCATTGGCAGCGAGTTGACGCGTCAGATCGTGGAGCAAAAGCCGCGCCAATTGCTGCTCTTGGATCACAATGAGTTTGGTCTGTATTCCATCCATCAGGAGTTGCAGGCCCTTTGCCGTAACTTGGGTTCGCAGGTAGAACTGGTGCCGTTGCTGGCCAGCGTCTCCAACCCGGAGCGCCTGCAAGCCGTTTTTGCGGAATACCGCCCGGTCACGGTCTACCACGCAGCAGCCTATAAGCACGTGCCTATGGTCGAAGACAACCCGGGCGAGGGTGTCCGCAACAATGTGTTTGGTACCTTGAACATGGCGCAGGCTGCGGTAGATGCAGGTGTCCGCCGCTTCGTGCTGATTAGCACCGACAAGGCGGTACGCCCGACCAATGTGATGGGTGCCACCAAACGCATGGCCGAATTGGTGCTGCAGGCCTTTGCCGCGAAGCATACGCAAACCCTGTTTTCAATGGTGCGCTTTGGCAATGTACTGGGCTCCAGCGGCAGTGTGGTGCCCCTGTTTCGCAGACAACTGGCATCGGGTGGGCCTCTGACCGTGACCGACGCCGAAGTTACGCGCTATTTCATGACCATTCCCGAGGCCGCGCAATTGGTGCTGCAGGCCGGTGCCATGGGACAAGGCGGCGATGTGTTTGTACTGGACATGGGCGAGCCCATCAAGATCATCGACTTGGCGCGCCGCATGCTGCACTTGTCGGGCCTGAGCGAGCGGTCGCAAGCCCACCCGGAGGGCGACATTGAAATTTCCATTACCGGTCTGCGCCCCGGTGAAAAGCTCTACGAGGAGCTACTGATTGGCGACAACCCCGAACCTACCGAACACCCGCGCATCATGAAGGCGCGTGAGCCATTTTTGCCTTGGATGGAACTGCAAACCGAGTTGGAGGTCCTTCGATTGGCCGCCGACCAGAACAACGGGTCTGCGATCAAGGCGATCTTCTTGCGCCATGTGCAGGGCTATCAGCCCAGCTGAAACCATGCCTTGCTTCAGGCCCTGAAGCGCTGGGGCAAAGCGTCATCGCCATCGGGCACAATTTGCGTTAGTTTCACACCCTTCTTATTGGACCACTGACCATGTCTGACGCTATTACCACTCCCATAGCCAACGGCGACAAAGCCGAAATCCTGGCCCAAGCGCTGCCGTACATCCGCAAGTTCCATGGCAAGACCATGGTCATCAAATACGGTGGCAATGCCATGACCGACCCGGCATTGCAAAAAGCCTTTGCCGAAGACGTCGTGCTTTTGAAACTGGTCGGGATCAATCCGGTGGTGGTGCATGGCGGCGGGCCGCAGATTGAAAGCGCATTGAAGCGTTTGGGCATGAAGGGCGAGTTCATCCAGGGCATGCGCGTGACCGACCCGCAAACCATGGAAGTGGTGGAGTGGGTGTTGGGGGGCGAGGTGCAACAGGACATTGTGGGCTTGATCAACCAGGCCGGTGGTAAGGCGGTGGGCCTGACGGGGCGGGACGGCGCCATGATCCGCGCACAAAAACTCAAGATGCTGGACAACGCAGACCCCAGCATCGAGCACGATGTCGGACAGGTTGGCGACATCGTCAGCGTGGACCCGAGCGTGGTCAAGGCGTTGCAGGACGACGCCTTTATCCCGGTCATCAGTCCCATTGGCTTTGGCGAAAACAACGAGAGCTACAACATCAATGCCGATGTGGTCGCCGCCAAGCTGGCCACCGTGCTGAAAGCCGAAAAACTCATGATGCTAACCAACATCAGCGGCGTGCTCGACAAAGAGGGCAAGCTGTTGACGGACTTGACGGCGCGCCGCATTGACGAGTTGTTTGCCGATGGCACCATTTCTGGCGGCATGCTGCCCAAGATTGCGGGCGCGCTGGATGCAGCCAAGAGTGGCGTCAATTCTGTCCACATCATCGACGGACGCGTGCCCCACGTTTTGTTGCTGGAAATCCTGACCGACCAGGCCTTCGGCACGATGATTCGGTCTCACTAGCCTTATGCGATTGCTGTTGGTCGAAGACGACGTGCTGGTGGCCAGCGGCATCAAGCTGGGGCTGTCCAACGCCGGTTATGCGGTGGACTGGGTGGGCAGCGCCGAACGCGCTTTGGAAGTCACGCAAACGGAGGCGTTTGACATTGCGGTCATTGACATTGGCCTTCCCGCCATCAACGGGTTGGAGTTGACACAGGTGCTGCGTGCTTCGGGCCACACCATGCCCGTACTCATCCTGACCGCACGCGATGCCTTGCAGGACCGGGTGCAGGGTCTGGACAACGGGGCGGACGACTATATGGTGAAGCCCTTTGAACTGCCGGAGTTACTGGCCCGGTTGCGCGCGCTGCTGCGGCGTTCGCAAGCCGCGACTTCAGCGGTGCTGCGCTTTGGCGCCCTGGAGTTGGATACCGCCCTGCGTCAGGCCACGATTCTGGTTCAGTCTGCCGGTGACGCAGAGCAGGCCACGACGATCCGACAGCCTCTGGAATTGGGCCCGCGCGAGTGGACCGTTATGGAATATTTAATGCTCCAGGCACCCAAACCCGCCAACAAAGACAAATTGCT
>CAIQEX010000759.1 GCA_903870955.1 uncultured beta proteobacterium | reverse complement strand
CTAAAGGAGGAAGTCCTTATAGGGCGAGCGTGGGGGCTTCAATCTAAATCACTACGGGCTCAGGTTCCAGCAAAATGCCAAAGCGTTCGTAGACGCTGGTCTGAATCGCCTTGGCCAGGGTCATCACCTCGCCACCCGTAGCACCTTGCCCGTCGCTGCCCGTGCCGCGATTCACCAGCACCAGGGCCTGTTTCTCGTAAACGCCGGCCTGCCCCACCGATTTGCCACGCCAGCCGCACGAGTCAATCAGCCAACCCGCAGCCAGTTTGACCGAGCCATCGGCCAACAGGTAATGCACCACTTTAGGATCACGCGCGATGATGTCGGCGCACTGCTCGGCGCTGACAGTCGGGTTTTTGAAGAAGCTGCCGGCATTGCCGATAACCGCCGGATCCGGCAGCTTGGCGCGCCGGATTGCACAGATCCAGTCGAAAATCTGCTGGGCGTTGGGGTTGCTTTCGCCGGACGCGAGCATTTTCTTTTCCAGGTCGGCATAACCCAGCACGGGCTTCCAGACCTTGGGTATCGCAAAGCGCACGCGCAAAATGACCGCCCGGTCTTTCAAACCCACGGCCTGGTGCCCTGCACCGGTACTGGCATGCTTGAACACCGAGTCACGGTAACCAAAAGCGCATTGGGCAGCATTCAGTGTGAACACCTGGCCAGTCTGCAGGTCCAACGCATCCAGGGATTCAAAGCGGTCCTGCAACTCAACCCCGTAAGCACCGACGTTCTGCACCGGTGATGCGCCCACGGTGCCGGGAATCATGGCCATGTTTTCCAGCCCCGGATAGCCCTGGGCCAGGGTCCAACTGACAAAATCGTGCCAGTTTTCTCCCGCTCCAGCCTCCACAATAAAGTGGCGGCTGTTTTCGTGCAGCAGGCGTTTACCGGGGATCTCGATCTTGAGAACCAGCGGTTTGACATCGCCAGTGAACACGATATTGCTACCTCCCCCCAATACAAATTTCGGCAGTGCCGCCAGCGTCGGGTCGGCCAGCACGTCTTGCAGGTCCTGCTCGCTGGAAATGCGCACGAGGGCGTGGGCCTTGGCAACAATGTGGAAGGTGTTGAAGGGCTGGAGTGGGACGTTGTTCTCGACTAACATGGTGGGATTGTCTCACCGCATTTTTTGAGTACCGCTATGCCATCTTTTGATACCGTTTGTGAAGCCAACCTCGTCAAGGTCAAGAACGGGGTGGAAAACACCGCCAAGGAAATCGGCACCCGTTTCGACTTCAAGGGCACTGCCGCAAAAATCGAGATCAAGGACAAAGAAATCACCCTGATCGGTGATGCCGAATTCCAGCTCGACCAGATCGAAGATGTGCTGCGCAACAAGCTGACCAAGCAGGAAGTGGACGTGCGTTTCCTGGACCGGGGCGACGTGCAAAAAATGGGGGGTGACAAGGTCAAGGTGGTGATCAAGGTGCGCAATGGCATCGAGTCCGAACTGGCCAAGAAAATCCAGCGCCTGATGAAAGAAAGCAAGCTCAAACTACAGGCCGCCATCCAGGAAGAAAAAGTACGCATCACCGGTGCCAAGCGCGATGACCTGCAGGCCGCCATGGCGCTGATCCGCAAAGAGGTGACCGACGTGCCCCTGAGCTTCGACAACTTCCGCGACTAAACGCCAAACCGAACCCATGATCGGCTGAGCCCCATGAAAATGCCGTGCGAAATCCTGCTTCGGCGTGGCATCGTCCTGTTCGGCCTTTCCCTATTGCTGCTTGCATCATCGGCGTGGGCCCAAACCGTCGGACTGGCCGGCATGCTGGGCACCAAAGCACTTCTGATTGTGGACGGGGCAGCGCCCAAATCGGTCGCACCCGGTGAAGCCTACAAAGGCGTGAAAGTGATTTCCACACAGGGCGACGTGGCCTTGCTGGAAATTGGCGGCAAACAGCACAGTGTGCGGGTGGGCGATGCGCCAGCACAGGTCGGCAGCGTCGATACGGGCTCAGGTGCTTCCCGTGTGGTGCTAACCGCCGGGATGGGTGGACACTTCGTGACAATTGGGCAAATAAACGGCCACTCGGTGCAATGCGTGGTCGATACCGGCGCCACGGCGGTGTCTCTGAGCGCCGAGCAGGCACAGCGCATGGGACTCAACTTTCAGCAGGGTCAGCCAATCCAGATGAGCACCGCCAATGGCCTGGTTGCCGCCTGGCGCATCAAATTGGCCTCGGTGCGCATTGGCGATGTGACGGTCTACGACGTAGACTCGGTGGTCTCAGCCGGAAGCATGCCCTACGTGCTGCTGGGAAACAGTTTCCTGTCACGCTTCCAGATGACCCGCAACAATGACCAGATGGTTCTTGAAAAGCGCTACTGAACACACGACAACACGCCATGCACGTCAAGGACGAAAACGAATACGAAGACCTTTTGGCCGAATGGTCGGATCTGGAGTCCGGCCTGGGGATCATCTTGAGCAGCCCGGAGGCGACGCAGGAATTTGCCCACCGCGCCGTGCAATACGACCGCTGGATGCAGAGCCTGATGCAACGCGACCCGGATGCCGGCCTGTATCTGCTGTTCCAGTTGGCCAGCAATTCGCCCGTCGGCTACAGCGCCTCACACTCCCTGGTATGTGCCGTGTTGTGCCACCTGATTGCCAAAGTGCTGGTCTTGCCAGCCAAAGAACGTGACAGTCTGGTGCGCGCCGCCTTGACCATGAACGTTGCCATGACGGCCATGCAGGATGTGCTGGCCAATCAAAGCGAAAAGCCTACCCCGGTGCAGCAGGAGATGATCCGCCTGCACCCCTTGAAAGGCGCCATGCTGTTGGGCAATATGGCAGTGCGCGATGACGACTGGTTGGAAATTGTCGGCAGCCACCACGACAACAGTGTCGATGTGGGGGATTTTCGTAGCGTCCCTTCATCCGTGCGTCTGTGCCGAATCCTCAAGATGGTGGACCGATATGCCGCCATGATCAGCCCGCGTTTGTCGCGTGCCGGTCGCAGTGCAACCGAGTCGGCTCGGGCGGTGATCGCCAATTCGGCCAAATCCGACGAAATCGGACATGCCTTGATGCTGGTGGTCGGCCTATGCCCGCCCGGCACTTACGTGCGCATGGACAGCGATGAACTCGGTGTTGTTTTGCGCCGCAGCCTCAAACCCAATCTGCCGTATGTTGCCATTGTGGGTGGGGCCGATGGGCAATTGCTGCCCGTGCCACGCCTGCACGCCACGGCGCAGGGAGCCCCCAACATCCGGGCAGCACTACCGGCCTCCAGCGTGCGCGCCCAACTGAACCATTACGAAATTCTGCTGCTGGGCAACGACATAGTTGCCCCCTTTTAGGCCACTGAGATGGCTAGCGCTTTTTCTTTTGCCCCAGGCGCGATTCAGTACCTTTGAGCAGGCGGTTGATGTTTTCGTAGTGGCGCCAGACCAATAGACCTGCCATCACCGCGGTGGCAAAGGCCACCTGGCCGTCGGCATACCAAGCCACACCGTCACCAAAGAGGTAGTACACCGGCGCAAACACCGCAGCCACCATGGAAGCCAGGGAGACATAGCGCGAAAAAAATACCACCACCCCAAAAGACGCACCGACCGCCAGTCCCAGCCAGGGGTTGATACCCACGATCACGCCCAGGGCCGTGGCGACGCCCTTGCCACCGATAAAGCGGAAGAACACCGGGTACAAATGACCGGCAAAAGCCGCCAGCGCCACCAGTGCCAGCGTGCCCTCTTCCAGCCCGTATGGCTTGCCAAACCACTTGACCAATACCACCGGCAACCAGCCCTTGAGGGCATCCAGCAGCAGCGTCACAATGGCCGCCTGCTTGCTGCCCGAGCGCAGTACGTTGGTGGCACCCGGATTCTTGCTGCCATAGGTACGCGGATCGTTCAAACCCATCACGCGGCTGACAATGACTGCAAATGACAGCGAGCCCATGGCATAGGCCGCCAGGATGGCCAGAAAGGGATACACAACTGCTAACGAATTCAAACCAGTTCTCCTGTGAAATGCAGCATCCAAACACTGCCTCTTATTATTCGGCCAGCGCGCACTGTACCTTCTTTGCGCCCAGCAATTGCAGGCAAACCTGTGGGTCCAGACCGACCAGATAGCCGCGGCGTCCACCATTGATCAAAATCCTGGGCAGGCCAAGGATAGTCTCCTCGATATACACCGGCATGTTTTTTCGCGTACCAAAGGGCGACGTGCCACCGACCAGGTAGCCGCTGTGCCGGTTGGCGACTTCGGGCGCACAGGGTTCTACCGATTTCGCACCAATTTGTCGTGCCAGATTTTTGGTGGAGACTTTTCGGTTGCCATGCATCAAGACCACCAGGGGCTTGGCATCCTGGTCCTGCATGATCAGCGTCTTGACCACCATGAAGGGGTCAAAGCCCAGCACCTCGGCACTGTGTTGCGCGCCGCCATGCTCGAGGTACTCATAGGGATGCTCGGTAAAAACCACTTTGTTGGCCTTGAGCATCTGGGTGGCCGGGGTTTCTGAAACATGTTTTGCCATGTCAGCATTCTCGCTTGCCGCGCCATCTAGAATCCAGCCCCACATGCATAGAACCATCTTTGACACGCCGGGTGTGAACACCCTGTTGCGCGGTTTCTCCATTCTCTTTCTCAAAATCACGGGATGGAAAGTCGAAGGTACGCTTCCCCCCGATGGTCATAAAAGTGTGCTGATCGCCGCGCCCCACACCAGCAATTGGGATCTGCCGTACACCTTGATGGTGGCCTTTGTGCTGCGGCTCAATATCTACTGGATGGGCAAGGAGCAAATCTTTAAGCCCCCATTTCGGGGCCTCATGATGTGGCTTGGCGGTATTCCCGTGCGCCGCGAAAGTGCCAACAATCTGGTTGCGGCCTCGATCGAAGCCATCAAGGCAGCAGACGGCCCCCTGCAACTGGTGGTGCCGCCCGAAGGCACGCGCAGCAAAGTCCGCTATTGGAAAAGCGGCTTTTATTACATCGCCACCGGCGCGGGCGTGCCCCTTGTGCTGGCCTACATGGATTACGAACGCAAGGTCAGCGGTCTGGGCCCAGTCTTTCACCCGACCGGCGACCTGGAGGCCGATATGGTGCGCATCCAGGCTTTTTACGCGCCCTACAAAGGCAAGAATCCCGAGCAATCCGGGACGCATTGAGCAGCAGCGGCAGGTCAAACATGACTTGCATCAATGTTTCACGCGATTCACAGAGTTGGTGCATAAGACTGCTTGCTACGTGGCACATGCACCAATACAGTGTCCTCAAAGCCATATACAGGGGACAGCATGCAACACAGACTCAGTTTGATTCAAAAATTCATGATTCTGGGAATCATTTCCCTGGTCATTGCCGCCATTCCGGCTGCACTCTATTTTTCAAACACATTCAAACAGCAGGAAAAAGCCACCCTGGAAGAACGTGGCAGTGCACCGCTGATTGCGCTGAACAAGGTAATCCAGTTGACCCAAACGCACCGCGGCATGTCGGCCGGCATGCTCAATGGCAACGAGACATTCGCCGCGCGGCGTCCAGCCATCAAAGACAAGCTGGTTCAGGCGTTGGACGCTGCTGACAGCCAATTCAAGGAAGCCGGGGTATCTGCGGCCCGCTTGGGGCACTGGCAAACCCTGCGTCAGACCTGGAGCGCGCTGGAACAGTCGGTCGCCGGCAAGCAAATCAAAGCCGCTGAAAGCACCAAACTGCACACCCAACTGATCGCTGGCGAACTGCTGCTCAGCGAAGAATTGCTGGATGACTTCGGCCTGAACCTGGACGCAGGCAGCAGCACGGCCTATCTGATTCGGGCCTCGCTGGTCGACATGCCCTGGCTGGCAGAAAACCTGGGGGTTATGCGCGCCATTGGAAGCGGCTTTTTGACCCAAGGCACGGTACCTCCGGAAGGGCGCGCCACCTTGCAAGCCCTGCAAAAACGGGTGCTGGAACTTCAAGGCCAGATGTTCCGCAACCTCAAGAAAGCCACCGAGTCCGACACCAGCCTCAAAGCAGCGCTGGAAAGCAAAGCAGAAACGCACCGGGTAGCGGTCGACAAAGCCCTTGCACTAGCCAACCAAGCCCTGATCGGCGCCACGGAAATCAACTTCCCCGCGCCACAGTACTTCGATGAGTTCACCCGCACCATTGATGGTTTGTTTGAATTCAACACAGACGCCATGAAGAGCATGGACACTGCGCTGCAAAATCGGACGGCCTCGTCGCAACGTGCCATCGCGATTGTTGTGGTCTGCATGCTCCTGGGTCTGGGTGCGGGGGCCGCACTGTCATTTTCTTTTGTGCGCAGCATTACCGGACCGGTCAACGACGCGGTCAATGTGGCACGCTCGGTGGCCGATGGCAACCTTGCGTTGACCGTGCCTGTGCTAGGGACCAACGAACTGGGGCAATTGATGTCTGCCCTGTCAGACATGCGCACGCGCCTGGAACAAGTGGTGTCGGCGGTGATTCGCGGCTCGGAGAGCGTGGCCTCCGCCAGCTCTGAAATTGCGCAGGGCAACAACGATCTGTCCAACCGTACCGAACAGCAGGCCAGTGCGCTGGAGCAAACCGCGGCCTCGATGGAAGAACTGGGTTCGGCTGTCAATCAAAATGCCGACAATGCGCGCCAGGCCAACCAGTTGGCACAAAACGCCAGCACCGTGGCCATAAGAGGCGGTGAAGTGGTGGGCCAGGTAGTGCACACCATGCGCGATATCAATGATTCGTCGCGGAAGATTGCGGACATCATCGGTGTGATTGATGGCATCGCTTTTCAAACCAACATCCTGGCCCTGAATGCAGCGGTCGAAGCAGCGCGCGCGGGTGAGCAGGGCCGTGGCTTTGCCGTGGTGGCCAGCGAGGTGAGGTCCCTCGCCGGACGCTCGGCTGACGCCGCCAAAGAGATCAAGGCATTGATCAATGCCAGTGTCGAACGGGTCGAGCACGGTACGGCGTTGGTGGACCAGGCTGGCAGCACCATGACCGAGGTGGTCAATGCCATCAAACGCGTGACCGACATCGTGGGTGAGATCAGTTCAGCCAGTAACGAACAATCGATTGGCGTCGCCGAAGTGGGTAGTGCGGTAAGCCAGATGGACCAGGTCACACAACAGAACGCGGCACTGGTGGAGCAAATGGCGGCTGCCGCCAGCAGCCTGAAGTCGCAAGCGCAGGAACTGCTCACCACGGTCGCTGTGTTCCAGCTTTCAGGCTCTGCGCCCTCGGCAAAATACACGCGCAACGTGCCTCGTTTGAGCTGATAGACATGCGATCCAAAAAGAGAAGCCCGCTTACGCGGGCTTCTCTTTTATGACGACCCGAAAGCTTCCACTCAGGTCGCCGGATCGCGGATTTCCCAGCGCACCGCATCAATTTTTTGCAGCAGTTCAGGTGGCAGTGTCGTGCCCCAGGCGTTCAGGTCTTCGTCGAGTTGCGCGAGTGAAGTCACGCCGATGATGGTGCTTCTCACCTGCCATTTGGTATAGCAAAAAGCCAGGGCCATCTGGGTTGGCGTGAGACCGTATTCCCTGGCCAGCGCGTTGTAGCGTCGTGCTGCGGTCAGCGCCTCGGCCCGGCCCCAACGCTGCTTGCGCATGGACTCGTACTTGGCAATGCGCGCCTCTGCCGGTGCGTCTGGCCCACTGGTGCCCGACACGTCGTACTTGCCGGTCAGCAGACCAAAGCCGAGCGGGGAGTAAGCCAGCAAGGACACGTCCAAACGGTGCATGGTTTCGTCCAGACCGTTTTCCAATGCACGGCTGATCAGGCAATAGACGTTTTGCACGGTGGCAATGCGCGGCAAGCCATGCTGTTCGGCCAGACGCACAAACTCGTAAACGCCATAGGGGGTTTCGTTGGACAAGCCAATGGCGCGCACCTTGCCCGCTTTGACCAGGGTGTGCAGCGCTTCCAGTTGTGCATGAATGGACGTGTTCTGGGGATTGTCTTTGGCAGGGTCGAAATACACCCCGCCAAACATGGGGACGTTGCGCGTGGGCCAATGCAACTGGTAGAGGTCGATCACGTCGGTCTTGAGCCGCTTCAGACTGCCCTCGCAGGCGGCAATGATGTCGGCACCGGTCAGGTCCGGGCTACCGCCGCGAATCCAGGCCATACCGCGCGAGGGGCCCGCAACCTTTGTGGCCAGCACCAGTTTGTCGCGCGCACCGGGGTTCTTTTCGAGCCAGTTGCCGACGATTTTTTCGGTGGTCTGAAAAGTTTCAGCCTTGGGTGGCACGGCATACATCTCCGCCGTGTCAATAAAGTTGACACCGCGCTCCAGCGAGCGGCTGAGGATGGCGTGGCTGTCGGCTTCGTTAACCTGTTCGCCAAAGGTCATGGTGCCCAGGCATATAGGAGTAACAAGCAAATCGCTTTGGCCAAGAGGTACAAGATTCATAGGGGATTTCATTAACTTAAGTGGGGAAAACAACATGGCTTGCATGCGCTTGAGCACCTAGTTTAGCCACGACATTCAATCTCCGCCGCAGCCGCCTCCGCATCCCCCTGCGTCACTGCCGGAATCTCCGCCGCCGTCACTCGAATCGGATGCGTCAGAGCCACCAAAGCCGCCCGCATCACCGTCGGAGCCAAAGCTGCCATCGCCGAAACTGGTGCCGCAGTAAGCGTCAGAGCCGCTTTGGCGCTCAATATCACGGCAATCGGGCACATAGGTAAAACCGCCTGGGATATCGAACTTTTTGTCCAACGCAAACAGCAGGGGCAAGCGGGTCGGTTTGCGCGGATCAATGCTTTCCTCCTTGCAAGCCCAGAACCAGGCGCGGCGCAAGCCATCGTTGCGCCTTGAATCACCGCCCAGCACCGCAGCCGGTGTGTGGTGCAGCAACCGGCCAAATGCGGCGTCGCACCAGGAGGCATAGGCACGGGTGTGCAATATGAATTCGTGCCAGGCGGCATCCGCCACCTGTGAGGGCATGGCTACAAAGCGCCGGTCGCTACGCAGATGGGCCATAAAAAACTGGCGCAACCCGCGCAGCACCAAATCCGCGTCGCCAGCGCTGAGGTGCGGGTATTGGCTGCGCATCTTGGCGACCAAAAACGGCGGGAAGCGGGCTTCACGAATAAACTGCCTGCGTCGGCTCAGCTCCCAGGCTTTCAGGGCGGTGAAGGCCAACGCGCTGAGCGCGCCCACCCACACCAGACTGGGGCGCAGGCCCGACAGCAACGCCACCAGCACGGGCGGCAGCACCAACACCGGCCACTTCAACAGCGCCAGCAGGTGAATGCGCCGCGCCCAGTTCAAATTTATGCGCAGGGCCGCCAGATGCAGGCTCATGCATCCACCTCCCCTCGGGCCCGAGCCTGCTCCTGCAGGCGCAACACCCGCCGCTGCACCTTGCCCGTGGTGGTCATAGGCAGCGCATCGACAAATTCGATCTCCTTGGGGTATTCATAGGGTGCCAGCATGCCCTTCACGTGGTTCTGCAAAGCCCGGGTCAGTTCGGCATGCAGCGCGGCGCGTGCGCTGGTGCTGTTGCCACACGTGGCCAAGACATCGGGAGCCAACACCACATAAGCCTTGACCACCGCGCCACGCTCAGCATCGGGCTTGGGCACGACCGCAGCATTGGCAACCGCCGGGTGCTTGACCAGGCAATTTTCGATTTCACCCGGGCCGATGCGGTACCCGGCGGACTTGAAGACATCGTCCGAGCGGCCCTGGTACCAGAGGTAACCCTGCGCATCCCGCACTGCCAGATCACCGGTGCGGCACCAGTCGCCGGTGAACTTCTCTTGCGTGGCAGCCTCGCCCTTCCAGTAGCCCAGAATGAAGATCGGGTCCGGGTCACCATGAATGTCAAAGCGGTTCAGTGCCACATCACCCGGCACGCCAACGGCGCATTCATGGCCTTCTTCGTCAATCACGGCAACACGGTGGCCGGGGTAGCCCATGCCCATGCTGCCGGGTTT
>CAIQEX010000758.1 GCA_903870955.1 uncultured beta proteobacterium | reverse complement strand
CGTTCGGCCAGTTCGTTCTACACGGCCGGCGGCGGCATCACCGGTTTCCAGAATGGTCTGGCCGTGGCCGGCGACTACATGTCGGCTGCCACCCTGCTGGGCATTACCAGCCTGGTCTATGTGCGCGGCTATGACGGCTTTCTGTACGCCATCAGCTTCTTCCTGGGTTGGCCTATTCTGCTGTTCCTGATGGCCGAGCGTCTGCGCAATCTGGGTCGCTTCACCTTTGCCGACATCATTTCCTATCGCCTCGACCCGACGCTGATGCGCAGCATGGCCGCCGTGGGTGGCCTGATGGTGGTGTTCTTCTACCTGATCGTGCAGATGGTCGGCGCGGGCGAACTGATCCAGTTGCTGTTTGGCCTGGAGTACAACGTGGCGGTGGTCGTGGTCGGTGTGCTGATGATGGTGTATGTCACCTTTGGCGGCATGATCGCCACCACCTGGGTGCAGATCATCAAGGCCTCGCTGCTGTTGCTGGGCGGCACTATCGTTGCCTTCTTGACGATGTCGCACTTCGACTTCAACTTCGGCACGCTGGCCGCACAAGCCGTTTCAGTACACAAGTTGGGCGCCAAGATCATGAGCCCCGGAACTTTGTTTGCTGACCCCGTTTCCACGCTGTCCTTGTCATTGGGCGCGGTGTTCGGTTTGCTCGGTCTGCCCCACATCCTGATGCGCTTCTTCACCGTGCCGAATGCCCAGGCTGCCCGCACCAGCGTGTTTGTGGCCAGCGGCTTTGTTGGCTACTTCTTCCTGCTGATCTGTATTCTGGGTCTGGGCGGTATTGCCATCGTCGGAACCGATCCCCAGTATTTTGTTGACGGCCAATTGGGCGGCAAGCTCATCGGTGGCAACAACATGGTCGCCCTGCATCTGGCCAAGGCTACCGGCGGCAACCTGTTGCTGGGCTTCCTGTCTGCCGTGGCTTTCGCCACCATTCTGGCCGTGGTGTCGGGTCTGGCTCTGGCCGGCGCTGCCGCCGTCTCGCATGACCTGTATGCCAATGTCTGGCGCAAGGGCCGCACCACGGAAGCGTCTGAAATGCGCGTCTCCAAAATTGCCACGCTGTGCATTGGTGCCGTGGCGATTGGCCTGGGCATCCTGTTCAAGGGCCAGAACATTGCGTTCCTGGTGGCGCTGGCGTTTGGCATTGCGGCCTCCTCCAACTTCCCGATCCTGCTGCTGTCGATGTACTGGCGTGGCCTGACCACGCGCGGCGCGTTGGCGGGTGGTGTGGCCGGTCTGGTGTCGTCCGTGGGCTTGGTGATTTTGTCACCCGCCGTCTGGAAAATGGTGTTGGGCCATCCGGCAGCCATCTTCCCCTACGACCACCCGGCACTCTTCTCCATGCCATGCGCTTTCCTGTTTGCCTTCATCTTCTCGAAGCTGGACCAGAGCGCCCGTGGCAACGCAGAGCGCGCCCTGTTTGATGCGCAGTTTGTGCGCTCACAAACCGGTTTGGGCGCCGCCCAAGCCAGCGACCATTAAGTCGTTCAATGGTTCGGCCCCTACCGCATGGAATGTGGTGGGGGCCTGGGTTTTCAGTGCCCCTGGGCGTTGGCACGCAAGCCCTTCGACTCCCCCGTGCAGAGCCTAGAATGAACCCAACCCCAGCCTCAGCGCCTCTCTCATGATTCAAGCTAACGACAACAGTACGGCGTCCCTGATCCAGCGGCTGGATTCGCTGCGTGCGGGTCTGGACCTGATCGACCAGGGTTTCACCCTGATTGATGAAAATTTGCAGATCGTGGCCTGGAACCAGCCCTTTCTGGATCTGCTGGAATTCCCCTCCGAGATGGCCTATGTAGGCGCACCCTTTGAAAGCTTCATGCGCTTCAATGCCGAACGCGGCGAATACGGCGCGGGCGATGTAGAGCCCCTGATTCGCGAACGCATGGAGATGGCGCGTGCATTTACCCCACACGACTTTGAGCGCGTGCGACCCAATGGAACGGTCTTGCGCGTCTACGGTGTGCCGGTGCCCGGCCATGGTTTCGTGACGCTGTATTCCGACACCACCGAGTTGCGACGCCAGCAACGCCAGATCCTCGAACACGCCCAGATGCTGGAGGCGCGTGTGCAGGAGCGCACCCTGGCCTTGAGCGCCAGCAACCAGGAACTGCGACAGACGCTGACCGAGAAGGAAGGCATGGCGCGTTCTCTGCACCAGAGCGAAGCGCGGATGCGCCTGATTACCGACTCCATTCCGGCATTGATCGCCTATTTTGATATCCATCGCAAATACCACTATGTCAATCGCGGCTACCACGAGTGGTTCGGGTTGGACACCAGCCGCCCGGAACAAATCAGTGCCAAAGAATTTTTGGGCAGCACGACCTATGCGCAGATCAAGCCCAACATCGGCAAGGCGCTGGCGGGTAGTGCGGTAACTTTTGAATACGACGTGCATGCCATCGATGGCAGCACCAAGGTCGCCCGCACCACGCTCATCCCCGAGTTGCAAAGCGATGGCAGTGTGGTGGGTTGCTTTGAGCTCACCTTCGATATCGGTGATGAACGCCGCTCGCACCAACTGCTGGCACAAGCGCAGAAGATGGAGGCCGTGGGGCAATTGACCGGCGGACTGGCGCACGACTTCAACAACATTCTCACGGTCATCCTGGGCAACCTGACGGCGCTTTCCGAGCAGGCCAGCATCGAGCCCTTGTTTGACGAATACATCGCACCCGCCATGGATGCGGCACGCCGGGGTTCCGAACTGATCAACGGTTTGCTGGGTTTTTCGCGCAAGCAACCGATTGAGCCTGAGGTGGTTGATGTGAACGCCCAACTGCGCCATGTCGAGCGGCTGGTGCGCCGCACCCTGCCCAGCACGCTGACGCTGGAGATTCACACCCAGGCGAACACGCTGATGGTGCGCATGAACCCGAACCAGTTTCAAAACGCGGTGCTCAACCTGATCCTGAATGCGCGCGATGCCAGCAACTCAAAAGGCCGGATTGTGGTGGACTGTGACGCCCAGGCATTGAACCCGGCGGAGGCATTGCCCTGGCATTTGCCGGCCGGAAATTACGTGCGCGTACAGGTGCGCGATTTTGGCAGTGGCATGGATGAGACCACCCGCTCGCGCGCTTTTGAACCCTTCTTTACGACCAAACCCATCGGCCAGGGAAGTGGCCTGGGTCTGTCGATGGTGTATGGCTTTGTTCGCCAATCGGCCGGTGCCATCGACATCGTCAGCGCGCCGCAGCAAGGCACCTGTTTCAGCCTGTTGTTGCCCGCACAGGAGGCGACGACGCCCCAGCTGCTGGCAGTGGAAAGTTCGGCCAATCAGGCTCCCGCCAGCCAGGGCTTGTGCCTGCTGGTGGAAGACGATGCAGGCGTGAGGCAACTGGTGCGCCGCCACCTGCTGGAGTTGGGTTACATGGTGATCGAGGCCGAGAACGGCGTCGAAGCACTCGACATGCTGCAGCGCGTGCCTGACATACGCGTATTGGTGACGGATATCGTGATGCCCGGTGGCGTCGATGGACGGGAGGTTGCGCGCCAGGCACTGGCGCGTGGCGACATTCCCAAAGTGGTGTTGATGAGCGGATTTGCACCGGAGAATGGCGTTCCGTTGCCGGTGCCTCTGCTGGCAAAACCCTTTACCAAAACCGCACTGGCGGCGGCTTTGCAACCTGTGGAAAACCGCTGATGGCCGCCCCGTCCTCTCCCGCGTCATCATCCGCGTCATCTTCAGCGCGGAATGCGCACAAGCCGCTGATCTACGTGGTGGAAGACGACAGCAGCGTGGCGCAGATCCTGCAGCGCATCCTGGTGGAATTCGACTTCCATGTGGAAGTCTTCGGCACGGCGGCGGCCGTCATCCGTCGTCTGCAAAGTGAACGCCCGGATCTGTGCATCGTCGACCTCGGGCTGCCGGATATGGATGGCATCGAACTGATGTCCCATATCGGACGTTTGAGCAGTTGCGGCTTGTTGGTGGTGACCGGTCGCAGCCACACGATTGACCGCGTGATGGGTTTGGAACTTGGCGCCGATGACTATGTCGTCAAACCCTTTGAGCCACGTGAGTTGGTGGCACGCGTGCGCAGTATTCTGCGGCGTCGCGCTGCCACCGGCGGCGGAGGTGCCGTCAAGCAACATCGGTTTGCCCACTTCCTCGGCTGGACACTGGATTGCGCGTCCAACCAGTTGCGCGCGGCCGATGGCGAAGAGCATGTTCTGGGCACAGCAGAAGCCCAGGTGCTGCGCGCGTTTCTGGAGCGGCCCAACCAGATCCTGACCCGCGAACAACTCTTTGGTCAGCGTGATATCTCGCCGCTGGATCGCAGCATCGATGTGCGCATTTCACGCCTGCGGCGCAAGCTCGAAACCGATGCGCAGCAGCCCAAGGTGATCAAGACCGTCTATGGCTCGGGCTATATGTTTTCGGCCATTGTGGAATGGTCCTGAATGGTTCAGCGAACGCGACCCATTGATCTGATGCAGGGGCTTTAGACAGGTTCAATCCCGGCTCAGAATGCGCCAGTATCTGACGCTGTACAGGGCAAAGCCTGCCGACCACAACATGGCTGAAACCAGAACCGAGGGGGTGGTCAGCGTGACACTGGCCAGTGGACCCAAGACGCGCACCACGGCAGCGGCCGCTACCAGTGCGTAACACGCGACCTCTGCCCTCCCCGCGATGAGCTTTCTTCCGGTGTGTCCCAATGCGGTGCGCGTCATCATGCCGATCACCATCATGCCAATGGCTCCCGCCGTCAAGGCATGCGTGGCGACCGACGTGGAGATCCAGCCCATAGCGGCCAGGGCGCGAAACGCCAGGTGCAGCGGGATCCAGAAATAGGCCGCATGCAACACCCAGACCAGGGGCGTGCGGAGCGTCTTCCAGGGTTGCCACATCCACCAGCGGGCCAGATGCGCCAGCATTGTCAAAACAGCCACTAACGCGAGCCACACGCCTGCGACCTGCATTACGTCCGCCAGCAGAAGCAGCAGCACAAAACCCAGTGCGAGTTTTTCCACCATGGGGTGCCGAGAGGCCTTTGCGCCAGGGATGGCATTGTTGGTAAACATTGGAATCACCCGGCCGCCCATGACACTGAGCACCAGCAGCATCACATCCAGGCCCAGTGGTATCCCAGCCCAACCGGGCACCTGAATGGCTCCCAATGCATTCAGGTGTACAGCCAGTTGGGCCAAGGCCATGATGAGCAGCAAGGCGACAAAGAAGTAGTTGCGCCGATTCCGCGCGCGGTAGAGCGGAACCCCCAAGGCCACAGCGGCAGCCAGCGGAAACGCCACATTCACACCGGCCGCCAGCCAGGCCCACGGCGACAGCACCAGCACTCGCCCCGCCACCCACAAGGCTGCCAGAGCCACCAGATAAGCGCCCTTGGGGGTCGGCTGACCTGACCAGTTCTGCCCAGCGGTCAACAGAAAACCAGTCAGCACGGCCAGCGTGAAGCCGAACAGCATCTCATGGGCATGCCACATCGGTCCCTGCAGATACGCATACGGCAACAAGCCACTGAACTGCAGAGCCCAGACAAATATGGAAAGCGCAGCAAAGGTGCTGGCGAGTAGATAGAAGGGACGAAAACCCAAATCCCACAAGGCAAACCGTGCGTGCCCTTTCTTGGGTGGGTTTTGAATGTGGATCAGTGTGGCCATGGTGTCAGTCAGCTGGGTTGGGGGATGGTTTGAATCGGTGCGGCTAAGGTGTGGCTAAGGTGTGGCTAAGGTTTGGCTAAGGTTTGGCTAGGGCAATACATAGAAGGTTGTTTTCTCCCGCTTGATTTGCTGCCCATTGCCCGAGGAAGCTTGCACCTCGAATGCAACCGGTAGCGTCTCACCACGATGGTGTGCAGCGACCTCTGGGGGCAGTGTGAGACGTACAGGCAGCGTGCCAATACCTACGGCTGCCACGGCCAGTTGCACGTCCGAGGAGATGCGCAAGTCGGGAAGCCCGCTGACGCTGACGGTAAAGCGCTGTGGTTGCTCAAGGCTATTCATGATCTGCAGGCGGTACACATTCTCGATTTCCCCCCGCCCTACTTCGCGCGCCAGGGAACCACGGTCCTTGATGACGTCCACAGAAAAGCTCTTGCGTTCCATCAGGCTGAACGTGAAGACACTGCACACCAACAACAGCAGGCTGCAATAGATCCATACACGGGGACGGCTGATTCTCTTGATGATTTGCGCGGCGCTCAAGCGCTGCACGATCCCGTTGCCCGAGCTATAGCGGATCAGTCCCTTCGGATAATCCATTTTGTCCATGACCTGGTCGCAGACATCGATGCATGCCGCGCAGGCTATGCATTCGTTTTGCAGACCTTTGCGGATATCAATCCCGGTGGGGCAAACCTGTACACACAGCGTGCAATCCATGCAGTCGCCCAGGCCGAGTGCTACGGGATCAGCACCCCGCGCGCGTGAACCGCGGTTCTCACCGCGTTTCTCGTCATAGGCGATCACCATCGAATCCATGTCGATGAGTGCACTCTGAAAGCGCGCGTAGGGGCACATGTGCTTGCATATCTGCTCGCGCATATAGCCCGCGTTTGCGTAGGTCGCCAGACCATAAAAGATCACCCAGAACCAATCCCAGGAAGAAATAGTCGAGTTCGCCAATTCAAAAAACAGGCCGCGTATGGCGGAAAAATAACCGACGAATGTGAGTCCGGTTATGAGTGCGATAGCCAGCCAGACAAATTGCTTGGCGCCCTTGCGCGCCAGCTTGCGCACACCCCATGGGGCACTATCCAGGCGCATGCGAGCCTGTCGATCGCCTTCGGTATGGCGCTCCACCCATAGGAAGATTTCGGTATACACCGTCTGCGGGCAGGCATAGCCACACCACAGTCGCCCGGCTATCGCCGTGAAGAAAAACAAGGCCAGGGCCGCAATGATCAGCAGCACCGCCAGATAGATGAAATCCTGTGGGTGCAGCACCAGCCCCAGGACATAGAAGCGCCGTTCGGCCAGATCAAACAGAACGGCTTGCCGACCATTCCATTGCAGCCAGGGCATTCCATAAAAGACAATCTGCGTCAGCCACACCATGACCCAGCGCAGACGGGCAAACCGTCCGCGCACGGAGCGTGGATAAACTTTCTCCGTCTTTTCGTACAGCGAGAACCCGGATGGCCCCGCACCACCTGCTTGCGCAGGCAGGATGGGAATGACCTTTCTGGTTGCAACCTCAGTTGGCATCGTCAATCGACTTTCAACCTGGGGCAGTTAACCGCATGAACCACAACATGCCGACTTTGCCGGGACTGGCGCGGGTGCGTCGAAGTGGCTGAACAGAACGTTGTTTTCCAGGTCGATATGGCGGGTCAGGTCATCGTGAAATTGTGCAATGCCGGCATACAGGGCACGCCAGGTAGTGCAGGCACCCGCAGGTGGACTGGCGTTGTTGCACAGGTGCATCAGTTGCTCCAGCATTTCCCCATGCTGGGTATGTTCAGTACGCATGACGCCTATGGGTTGCGACGCAAAGGGATGTCCGCCGGCCTTGAACAGGGGAAACAGGATGCTCTCTTCCTTCAGCATGTGGGAGAGCATTTCCTGCTCAGCCTGCGCAAGCAAGTTGGACAATCCACTGGGGACGAGCGGATGGTCGTGGTGAACTGCCTCGACGCGGCGCGCCATGCGAATCAGCTCGGGCAACTGTTCACGGTGCACGGCGTGGTAGCGCTCCAGGATGTGGTCGATCAGGGTTTCAGGGCTGGTGTTCAGGCTGGTGTTCATCAATAGATTCCTTTTAAAGATTCATTTTGTATGCATGTATTCTATGTCATATCATTCATATAAAATGAATCTTTTGTTGATGACTGCAATCCCATGCGACTGACCCAGTGGACCGACTTCTCCTTGCGTGTGCTGATGTACTGTGCGGCCTGCGAGAACCGTGACCTTCCGGTCACGATTACCGAGATTGCAGACAGCCACGGAATCTCGCGCAGCCATCTCACCAAGGTGGTTCACCAGTTGGGCGCGCACGGCTTGTTGGAGACCACACGCGGGCGCGGCGGTGGCATGCGTCTGTGCAAGCCAGCGGCTGAAATAAATGTCGGTGCGTTGGTGCGACAGACGGAGACCGACTTCGACATGGTCGAGTGCTTTGATCCAAAAACCAACCAATGCACATTGAGCCCCCAGTGCCATCTCAAGGGCGTGTTGCAACAGGCGACCCATAGTTACCTTGCCGTTCTCGATGGGGTAACCCTGGCTGACCTGATTGCACCTGCGGCCAACACCATAGCCCGTCAGCGCCATCGTTGTCTGCTTCACATCGTGATCGGTGAATGCGCCGTAGTGATACAGCACGGATACCAAGGGTTGTGAAAAAGT
>CAIQEX010000757.1 GCA_903870955.1 uncultured beta proteobacterium | reverse complement strand
GGGCCGAGCGGCGCGCCAAAGACTGGGTCGCGGTCGTGTAAAGCCTGTCCTTCAGGATGTCCAGGTAGAAAGCGCCCAGGTCTTCACTGCAATACACCTGCAGCTTGGAGACCACGGGGTGGAACTCGTACACGTTGTAGTGCTTGAGGATGTCGTCCTGCAATTGGGACAGGCGGCTTAGCGCATAGCGGTCAATTTCCAGCAGTTGATCCGCAGGCACGGTGTCGCTGGCCGGATCAAAGTCGCTGACGTTGGCCATCAGGAACTTCAGCGTGTTGCGCACACGGCGGTAGGTGTCCACCACGCGGGCCAGGATTTTTTCGTCGATGTTCAGATCGCCAGAGTAGTCGGTCGAGGCCACCCACAGGCGCACGATTTCCGCGCCCATTTTGTCGCTGACGCTTTGCGGTTCGATGGTGTTGCCCAGCGACTTGCTCATCTTGCGGCCCTGGCCGTCAGTGGCAAAACCGTGGGTTAACAGCCCGCGATACGGTGCGCGGTCATACAGCGCGCAGCCCAGCAACAGAGAGCTATGGAACCAGCCGCGGTGCTGGTCATGGCCTTCCAGATACAGGTCGGCCTCGGGCCCTTCGGCGTGGAAGGGTGGGCGGCCATACGCATCCTTGTGGCTGCCGCGCAGCACATGCTGGAAGGTGGAGCCGGAGTCAAACCAGACTTCCAGAATGTCGGTGCTCTTGGTGTAGTGCGGCGCATCGGCAGCGCCCAGGATATCTTCAGCCGTGACGCGGCTCCAGGCCTCGATGCCGCCTTGCTCGACGATATCTGCCGCCTGATCCAGGATTTCCATCGTCCGCGGGTGCAACGCGCCCGAATCCTTGTGCATGAAGAAGGGCACGGGTACGCCCCACGACCGTTGGCGACTGATGCACCAGTCGGGCCGGTTGGCGATCATGTCGCGCAGTCGCGTCTTGCCGTTTTCCGGATAAAAGCGGGTCTGGTCGATGGCGTCCAGTGCCAGTTGGCGCAGCGACTTGGGTGCCTTGTCGGCGGTAAACACGCCTTCGCCTTCGTCCATGCGGATAAACCACTGGGCCGCAGCGCGGTAGATCACCGGCGTCTTGTGGCGCCAGCAATGCGGGTAGCTGTGGGTGATGGGGCTGGTGGCCATGAGGCGATCACTTTGCGCCAGCACTTCGAGAATGCGTGCGCAGGCTTTCCAGATGTGCATGCCGCCGAAGAGCGGCAATTCAGCGGCATAGGCGCCGTTGCCCTGCACCGGGTTCAGGATGTCCTTGTAGTCCATGCCATGGGCGACGCAACTGTTGAAGTCGTCCACGCCATAGGCAGGCGCGGAGTGGACGATGCCGGTGCCGTCCGTGTCGCTCACGTAGTCGGCCAGGTATAAGGGCGACAGGCGCTTGTAGCTGTATTCGCCTTCGCCGCTGTCCACGTCATACAGCGGATGGCGGAAGACCAGGCCGCGCAGGGCTTCACCCTTGGCGGTGGCGATCACGGTGCCTTCCAGTTTGTAGCGCTCCAGCGCTTTTTCCACCAGTCCGGCACCCAACAGCAGCACGCCACGCGGGGTGTCGACCAAGGCGTATTCCAGCTCGGGGTGGGCATTCAACGCCTGGTTGGCGGGGATGGTCCAGGCGGTGGTGGTCCAGATCACCGCAAAGGCTTTTTTGTTGCCTTCGCCGGGGAGTGCCGAGAGACCAAAGGCCGTTGCCAGCGCTGCGCTGTCGTTGGCTTCAAAAGCCACGTCCAGCGTGTCGCTCTTCTTGTCGGCGTATTCGATTTCGAATTCGGCCAGCGAGGAGCCGCAGTCAAAGCACCAGTACACCGGTTTCAGTCCGCGATAGACAAAGCCACGCTCGATCACGCGCTTGAAGGCGCGGATCTGGCCGCCTTCGTTGGCCGGGTCCATGGTGCGATAAGGGCGCTCCCAGTCACCCAACACGCCCAGGCGCTTGAAGTCCTCGCGCTGCTGGTTGATCTGCTCGGTGGCATAGGCACGGCTCTTGGCCTGCATGTCATCACGGCTCAGGTTGCGGCCATGCAGTTTTTCGATGGCGTTCTCGATCGGCAGGCCATGGCAGTCCCAGCCGGGGATGTATTGGGCATCGAACCCGGCGAGCTGCTTGGACTTGACGATCATGTCCTTCAGCACTTTGTTCAGCGCATGGCCGATGTGCAGTTTGCCGTTGGCATAGGGCGGGCCGTCATGCAGCACAAACAGGGGCGCACCCAGACGGGCATCGCGCAGCTTTTTGTAGATGCCTTGGTCGGTCCAGGCTTTGGCCCAGGCGGGCTCGCGCTTGGGCAGGTCGCCGCGCATGGGGAACGCGGTATCGGGCAGGTTCAGGGTGCTGCGGTAATCAACTTTTTCAGACATGGCGAAATCTCAGGTAAGGGGCACTGGGCTTGAAGGGTGGGGCAGAGCGCGTCGCTCTGCTGCCGGGCTGGTTCGGTAGACGCGGGGCCAGGTGCGTCGGGGTGGCCCCGTCAAATTCGGCTGGCGAGCCAGGCACGTGCGTCGTCGCAGTCCTTGCGTATGCCTTGGGTCAAGGCGTCCAGACCGTCGTATTTGAGCTCGTCGTGCAGTTTGTGCAAAAGTTCCACGCGGATGATTTTACCGTAGGCTCCTTCGGCCCCCAGCGCCTCTGGCCAGTCCAGGCAATGTGTTTCCAGCAAAACACGTCCGCGGTTGACGTCATTGGGGTCAATCGAAGGGCGCACGCCCAGATTGGCCACACCGCGCAACGGTTTGTCAGCCAGCCCATGTACCAGCACCACAAAGATGCCGCTGGCAGCCGGCTTCCAGTGGGCAAAGCGAAGATTGAGCGTTTTGAAGCCCAGCGTGCGACCGAGTTTGCGGCCATGCACCACATGGCCCGAGATGCAATAGGGCCTGCCCAACAGGCGGGCGGCGTCCAGCATGCGGCCTTCGCCCAGAGCCTGTCGCACGGCGGAACTGGAGACGCGCAGGCGATGCACCTCATAACTGTTCATGCGGGCGACGTCGAATCCGCAGCTTTCGCCCAGGCTGTCGAGCAGGGCGTAATCTCCCGCGCGCAGTGCACCAAAACGGAAATCGTCGCCCACCAGCACATAACGGGTGCCCAGGCCTTTGACCAGCACATCCTGGATGAAAGCCTCCGGCGAAAGGCCCGCCAAACGCGCATCAAAGGGCAAAACCACAGTCTGGTCGACACCGCATTTGGCAAGGTCTTCGAGCTTGTCGCGCAGGGTTCCCACGCGGGCCGGAGCCAGTTCCGGCTTTTGGTGCACGGCGGCGAAAAAGTCGCGTGGATGGGGCTCAAAAGTCAACACGCAACTCGGCACGCCACGCTGCGCGGCCTCACCCCGCAGGAGTGAGAGCATGGCTTGGTGACCCCGGTGCACACCGTCAAAGTTGCCGATCGTGAGGGCACAGGACGTTGCCACGCCAGGGTGTTTGAAACCGCGATAAACCTTCATGAATTCGATATCATTTTTGTAGCACGTGGTGCAGGACCGCCATGCGTGTGAAGCCAATGTGTCATCTAAACCCTGTATATTGTCACCGAGCGCCGTTCATAAAGATTTTTGTGGCTTGGCGCATCAGACATTTTCAGTCCGTGTTGGTGGTTTTTACCGTTGATGGAGGTCTTGAGTGAAAGTCTTGAAGTTGTCGGCCCAGGGGCTACCGCAGTCGTGGATCACGCTGGAACAGGCGGTGATTCACTATGCCTCGAACGAGGTGCGCTGGGAGTCCGGCGGCGAGGTCGCCGTGTTTCATGGCGGACACAATGCACGCACGGGGCTGCAGTCCATCATTCGTGTCAACAGCATCATTGGCACACGCGGCGTGCCCAACATCAACCCATTCAACCTGCGTCCGGGCCTGACCAACGGCAAACTGTTCATACGCGACCGCAATATTTGCGCCTATTGCGGTGGTCATTTTCATGAGAGCGACCTGACGCGCGAGCACATCATTCCGTTCGCCCAAAATGGTGTCGATACCTGGATGAATGTGGTCACCGCCTGCCGCCCCTGCAACCACCGCAAGAGCAGTCGCACGCCGGAGCAGGCCCACATGCCCTTGCTCTACACGCCCTATGTGCCCAGCCTGTGGGAAGACTTCATACTTCGCAATCGCCGCATCCTGGCGGATCAAATGGAGTTCTTGATGGCGCATGTGCCCAGCTCTTCCAGGCTGCTGGTTTAGGCACTGATTTTTCGCGCCGTTTTGTGCGCGCGGCCGATAGTGGCCACTTTTTTTAGGGAGTCCATTTCCTTGGAGTGCTCCCTTTCATGTCTAACTTTTCTGTTGCCCATTGCAGTCGCCGCGCCCTGTTGTCTTCGGGGCTGCTCTTACCCTGGCTTGGTATTCCCCGCAACAGCATTGCGGCCACACCCAATAGCCAATTAGCCTCCTCGGAACGCGTCATGCTCGCCACACCCTGGCAGGACACGCTCAACCCGGCCGATTATTTGGTCAGCGAAAAGCTCGACGGCGTGCGTGCCGTGTGGGATGGCAGCGTGCTGCACTTTCGCAGTCACCGCACCATCGCCGCGCCCCATTGGTTTCTCGCCGCGTTGCCGGCTACACCGCTGGATGGAGAACTGTGGTTGGGGCGGCACAGCTTTGATGGGTTGTCCGGCATCGTGTGCAAACAGACGCCAGACGATGACGAATGGCGCTACGTGAATTACATGGTGTTTGATTTGCCGCATGCGCCAGAGCCTTTTGCGCAACGTTCGGCGCGCATTCGCGAATGGGTGGCGGCGGCGCAGCAGCCTTGGCTGAAGGCTGTCGAGCAGAGCACCATTGCTGACGCGGCCGGATTAAAGACCCGACTGAATGAAGTGGTGGCCGCCGGTGGCGAAGGGTTGGTTTTGCACCGCGCGGATGCCTTATGGGCACCCGGGCGCAGTGATGCCTTGCGCAAACTCAAGCTCGCCCCGGATGAAGAGGGCAGGGTCATTGCGCACATCGCCGGAGCCGGAAAGTACCAAGGGCGCATGGGCGCGTTGCTATTGCAAACGCCGGATGGCCATCGCTTTTCTCTCGGCACCGGTTTCAGTGACGCCATGCGCGCCAATCCGCCGCCAGTAGGCACGGTGGTTACCTACCGTTACCGGGATCGGACGCCGTCCGGATTGCCACGATTTGCCAGCTTTATGCGAATAAGGGGTCTCGAGTAGTGCGAATGCGCCGTCAATGGACAATTCAAGCAGCTAAATTTAGGGGGGCAATGTAGGATTTTGCCCAGCTTGGTGAGATGTCGCCGAACCAACTTCTGGCGACTAGAGCGAAGTTCACCATTAAGGAATAACAATGACAAAAAGAGCCTTAGTTGCGCCGTTCAATTTGAAAATTGGAATGGTTGCAATCCTGTCCACCGTGTTGCTGCTTGGAGGGCACGTTGCGCAGGCAGTATGCAATGCCAATGTGGCGCAGACCCGCCCCGATAACCGGTATGAATTGATTCCAGGGAGCAATGGGGCGGAAGTCCGTGACAAGGTCACGAATCTGGTCTGGCTGCGCTGTGTTGTCGGAATGGCCTGGAGTGGAACCACTTGCACAGGGTCGCCCATGGCGCTGACGTGGATGCAGGCAACCGAGGCTGTGCAAAATGCTCCACCGAGCCGGGTGAGTGGTACCAATCAATGGCGTTTGCCCAACCATTCAGAGTTGTATAGCCTGGCCGAGCGCGCTTGTCGTGGCCCGGCCATTAACAGCCACTGGTTTCCGGCCACCCCGGCTGACGGCGCATGGTCATCATCCATCAACGCGGGTTATAGCGAATTGGCTTGGAATGTGGACTTCGACGGTGGATACGCATACGACGGCTATAAAAATCAGGCCTTCCGCCTGCGCCTGGTCCGCACCGCCGACTAACGTTTTCAGGCAAACACCCCTGCCGTTTCCTGCATCCGGTCAGACACCTCTCCAAGGTGATGCAGGCTGTCGCCAAACGTCATTTCCAGTTGTGTGAGCTTTTTGAAGTAGTGGCTGACGATGGCTTCGTCGGTCACGCCCATACCGCCATGCAACTGCACCGCCTGTTGGCCTACAAAGCGCATGGAGTTGCCTAGCTGGTATTTGGCGCGGGCCATGGCAGCGCGGCGTTCCGGGGCGGGGGCATTCAGCTTGAGGCTGGCGTAATAGCTCATGGAGCGGGCCAGTTCGAGTTGCATCTTCATGTCGGCCACGCGGTGGCGCAGGGCCTGGAATGTGGCGATGGCCACGCCGAACTGTTTGCGCGTGTTCATGTAGTCACCTGTGGTGGCAAGGGTCCTGTCCATCACGCCCACGCCTTCGGCGCAGGTGGCTGCAATGCCGATGTCTACCGCGTGCTCCAACGCCTTTTGTCCGTCCGATGTGATCAACACGGCGGGTGCATTTTTGAACTGGACTTCTGCTGCACGACCGCCATCCTGTGTGCCGTAGCCCCGGGTGCTGACCCCGCTTGAGACCCGTTCCACCAAAAACAGCCCCATCAAACTATTGACCCTGGCGTTTACCAGAAAGGCGTCGGCCATGTCGCCCACCGGAACCAGGCTCTTGTTGCCATTGATTACATAGCCACCGGGTACTTGCGTGGCCTTGGTGTCGCACAGGTCCAGACGGTAGCGTGCCGCGCGTTCCTGGTAGGCGAGGG
>CAIQEX010000756.1 GCA_903870955.1 uncultured beta proteobacterium | reverse complement strand
GATAAAGGCATCAAAAATGCCTTGCATCTTGCCGCCATAAGGGCTGTCAAACATCAGGGCGTGAACGCGCTGGCGGAAGGTGCGGCCCGCATTTAGTGCGACAAACTCGTAATAAGCTGGAATAACGATGCGAAACAGCTTGAGCATCCGCAGCAGCCGCAGGAACCGCAGCACGCGCAAATCCACAGGAATAAAGGCCTGCAGATAGAACGGTGCAACCGCCAAAAAGTCGATCAGTGCAAACGGACTAAAGACGTAACTGAGCCGCGCATTGCGTCGGGCCTTGAACTCTTCGTCTTCGGGTGCCAGGTAAAACCGTAGCACGTATTCGACGGTAAAGATGGCAACTGACAGCAGGTCGAAGAAATGGAACCATTGCTTGCGCGGCTCAAATACGGCTGGTACATGTTCAAACAGCAATACAAACAGATTGACGACGATCAGCAAACCGATCCATTTGTCGACGGTTTTTTGGTAATTGCCCGGGATATGGGGGTCAAGCAGCCAGGAATACAACCATTTGCGCAGTGGCAGGTCCCTGGAAATGTTAGCGTCTATGTCGTCATTGCCCAGAATGGTCTTGGCATCGATGTCTTTGATCGAAATTAATTGTGTGGTTTCCATGGTAGACCTCAGAATTCAAATTCACCGACTTTGACGCCGTCGCCACCCTTGTCGCAGACAGACAGACGAATCTGAATCTTTGCGCCAATCAGGTCGCTACCCACCAATTGCGAAATGACAAACGGTGTGGATGACCCCGCAGGCGTGGGAACTAGTTTTTCCAAAATGATGGCCCCCGCTAGGCCGTGGTCCGAAGAGTTACAGGCAGCTTCGAACTTGGGTGCTTCGCCGGTAAAGGGGTTGCGCAGTTCTTTGAGCGGGGAATGTGTTTGCAGGTATGCAAGGCAGGTGCCCCAGCTTGCCGCCTCTGGTGCGGCAGCGGGTGCAGCGGCCTTTTCAGGCGTGGCGGCCAGGCCATCACTGCTTGCATCCGCCGCAGGCGAATCGGCTGGCGCCGCTTCAGGGGTAGCCTTGGCGCCGTTGCCACAGGCGGGAATGTCGTAGTCAGCGCTTAAGCGCTTCGTGCCGGCCTCCGTCATCCAGGCGGCCCAGGCTTCACCATTGCGTTTGGTGCCCTCGGTTTTGAGCCCCTCTTCGTAGGCCAGGATGCCAATCCAGGTCACGGAAATCAGCACCAACACCATGAGTGCCAAAAAGGCGTAATCGCCTGTTACAAGCCGAAGCTTGGGTGACGTGGCTATTGCTTCCACCGGTTCTGTCATGGGTTACTCCAACGTGGGTCCTTATTTCTGCGCGGGCCATTGCGGCAGCGCAGTGCGCAGTTCAGCGCTTTATGATATTCGCAAAAGCCATGAATCGACTGCGAATCTGTCGTATTCAGCAATTTACGCGTTTGAAATACGCGTTTAAAAGCGCCCGCAAGGCCGCTCAGGTTCCCTGCGAACCCCGGTGCGCCCAGCCCGTGGTGCGTTTTTCGATGAAGCTGAACAGCTCGTACATGGCCATGGCCATGGCGCCCACCACCAGCAGGCCTGCAAAAGCCAGGCCCATTTGCATGGCCGAGCCGGCAGAAATCAGAAGATAGCCAATGCCTTCGTTGGCCGCCGTCATCTCAGACACCGTTGTGCCCACAAAAGCCAGCGTAATGGCGACCTTGAGCGAGCCATAAAAGTAAGGCATCGACCGTGGCAGCCCCACCTTGACCAGCACGTCCCAGCGTTTGGCGCCCAGCACGCGCAGCACGTCTTCCAACTCGGGCTCCAGCGTGGCCAGGCCGGTGGCGATGTTCACCATGATGGGGAAAAAGCTGATCAAGAACGCCGTCAGAATCGCAGGCCCCGCGCCAATGCCAAACCACACCACCAAAATCGGCACAAAAGCCGCCTTGGGCAGGGCGTTAAACGCCGTCATCAGCGGGTACACGGCCGCATAGGCCAGGCGCGAGCTGCCAATCACAAAACCCAGCAGCACCCCCACCACAATGGCAATGCCAAAACCCACCATGGTGACCCAAAATGTGCGCCAGGCGTGGCCGCCTATCAAGCCCCGGTACTCCCAAAACTGGGTGGCGATGCGCGACGGGCTGGGAAAAATGAACTCCGACACCGCAAACGCGCTGCATATCGCCTGCCACAGCAGCAACACCACCAGCAGTAACACCCAGGGCGACCAGGTTTCGAGTTGTTTTTGCGTCATGGCTTGGTTCCGGTGGCGGTGGCGGCGGTGAGGTTATTGCGCGTGGCGCCGATGTGGCCGCGCAGCTCGTGCACGATGTCGGTGAATTCGCGGGTGTAGGTCAGTTCCAGGTCGCGCGGGCGCGGCAGCTCAATCTCGCGCTTGACCACAAAGCGGCCCGGGCTCTTGCTCATCACATACACCGTGTCGGCCAGAAACACCGATTCGCGCAGGTCGTGCGTCACCAAAATCACATTGAACTGCTGCTCGGTCCACAGGTCGCGCAGGATGCACCACAGGTCTTCGCGCGTGAACGCATCCAGCGCACCAAAGGGCTCGTCGAGCAGCAGCATTTTGGGCTCGTGGATGAGCGCGCGGCAAATGCTGGCGCGCTGCTGCATGCCACCCGACAACTCCCACGGAAACTTGTCCTCGTAGCCGCCCAGACCGACTTTTTGCAGCAGTGCGCGGGCCCGCTCCTCGTATTCCTTGTGTTTTAACTTGAAGTTGCTGCGGTAAGGCTCGACGATTTCGAGTGGCAGCAAGACGTTGTCCACGGTGGTGCGCCACGGCAGCAGCGATGAGGCCTGAAACGCCATGCCCGAGATCTTCAGCGGCCCGGTGACCGCCTGGCCGTCGATCAGGATCCGCCCCATGGAGGGCATCTTCAGGCCGGTCGCCAACTTCATGAAAGTTGACTTGCCACAACCCGAGGGTCCGACGATGGCGATGAACTCGCCCTGGCGCACGTTCAGGTCAATCGCTTCGACCGCGAACTGGTTCTGCTTCAGCAGTTCGTCGTTATAGGCGAGCCAGACGTCCCGAAAATCGACAAACCACTGGGCAGTGGGCTCTTGCATCTTACTTTTTGGGCAAAACGTTGAGTTCTGCCTTGGACGGCAGGTAGGCACCGGTCCAGATGGCGTCCGGATTGACACGGGTCTTGGTGTTGTAGGCATCGGACACCTGGGAGGCCATCAGCGACAGGCGCGGGCCATTGACCTGACCAAAGCCTTCGGCACGCGCGTTGGCGCTGTTGATCACGGTGTCAATGGCCAGCTTGAGGCGCCGCG
>CAIQEX010000755.1 GCA_903870955.1 uncultured beta proteobacterium | reverse complement strand
TTGCCATCAGCCTGGTAGGTACGCCCTATCGTTGGGGCGGCAATACGCCGGAGAGTGGCTTTGACTGCAGCGGCCTGATTGGCTATGTGTACAAAACCCACGCTGGCATTGCGGCACCTCGCACCGTCGCCGCGCTCGCCGACTGGGGGCAACCCGTGCCCGCCACTTCAGCCCGCACCGGAGATCTGGTGGTGTTTACGCAAAACGGTTCGGTCAACCACGCCGGCATCTACGTGGGTGATGGGCGCTTTGTGCATGCGCCATCCAAGGGCGGCGAGGTGCGGCTGGATTCGTTGAATTCCAAATACTGGAGCAAGCTGCCAACCAGCTTCCGCCGGCCCTGACCCGGGGCCTTCAGCCCAGGATGGCCAAGACGCTGACGAACACCACCTTGACCACCAGCCAGGTGCCCACCACCAGCGCCCAGGATTTCCATTGGACGCGCGCGGCGTTCCAACTGTTCTCGGTCAGCGTGAAAATGACCGCACAGGCCAGCCCAAACAGCAAACCCACCAAGGCCTGTAGCAATTTGCGCTGCCACCAGGGGTCGGGGCCATCGCCGACGGGCACGAACACATGCACCACCAGCCCGAACATCAGCCAACGCGTCAGATAGCCCCACCAGCGGGTCCATCGCCCGGCGCCCACCGGGGGCCAATGTTCATCGTGCGGAGTAGTCGAGTGCATAGGTTCAGAGCTTGATGTCATAGGTGATCCAGGCCGTGCGCGTGGCAATCTTGTCGTAGGCCGAGCGCGCGCGGTAGTTGTTGTCGGCGGTGATCCAGCGGATCACGCTCCAGTTTCTTTCTACGCCATAGGCCTTGATGGCCTCAACCAAACGGGTGCCTGCCTGGTCGCCGCGCGCCTCGGGGTCAACAAACAAGTCGTCCAGAAAGCCGCCCGTGGTGGCTGACAAGGGCCGGGCAAAAGCACGAAAGTGCGCCAGTCCAATGGCTTTGCCGGTGGCGTCAAAGGCCATCAGGCATTGGCACGCGTGCGTCGCGTCAAACAACCAGCCCCAGACGCGGCCTCGCATCTCGGCGGTCTGCTCCACTTGGTAGAAGCGGGCATAGCCCTGGTACAGCGCATCCCAGGCGGCATGGTCAGAGGCTTGAGGTGGGCGTATGGTCAGCATAATTTCTCCTGGCACATTTTCTCTTCACGAGGTTGATGTGAACCTGAATCTAACAGAGCAAATTACTCTTCCACAAAGGCTTCGGCACGGCGCGATTGAACCGAAGGCATCAACACCAGAAACAGCATGCATGCTGCCGCCACCAACAGGCCTGCCGACAGCGGGCGCATGACAAAGACGCTCCAGTCACCGCGCGACAACAACAATGCGCGGCGCAGATTTTCTTCCATCATCGGCCCCAGAATAAATCCCAATAGCAAGGGCGCGGGCTCCATGTCGAGCTTCTTGAAAACATAACCAATAAAACCAAAAGCGGCCACCAGCCAGATGTCAAAGGTGCTGTTGTTGGTGGTGTACACGCCAATCGCGCAAAACAGCACGATGGCCGGAAACAGCCAGCGATAGGGCACGCTCAGCAGCTTGATCCACACGCCGATCAGCGGCAGGTTCAGCACCACCAGCATCAGGTTGCCAATCCACATGGAGGCAATCAGTCCCCAAAAGAGTTCGGGGTTGCTGGTCATGACCTGAGGACCCGGCTGAATGTTGTGGATCGTCATGGCGCCCACCATCAGGGCCATCACCGCGTTGGGCGGAATACCCAGCGTCAGCATCGGGATAAACGAGGTTTGCGCGCCCGCGTTGTTGGCCGATTCGGGCGCTGCCACACCGCGGATATTGCCCTGACCAAAGGGCACTTCACCGGGTTTGCCTTTGACCTTTTTCTCCAGCGCATAGGACGCAAAAGAAGCCAGCAGCGCACCACCCCCGGGCAACACGCCCAGCAATGAGCCCAAGGCGGTGCCACGCAGCACGGCTGGCGTCATGTCCTTCAGGTCCTGCCGGGTCGGCCACAGCCCCTGCACCTTGGACGTAAAGACCTCGCGCGTGTGCTCGGGTTGTGCCAGGTTGCTGATGATTTCACCGTAGCCGAACACACCCATCGCAATCGCCACAAAGCCAATGCCGTCACTCAGTTCCGGAATATCAAAGGCGAAACGGGCCACGCCCGAATTGACATCGGTTCCCACCAACCCCAGAAGCAGACCCAGCACGATCATGGCAATCGCTTTGACCAGCGAACCCGAGGCCATGACCACCGCACCGATCATCCCCACCACCATCAGCGAAAAGTATTCGGCCGGGCCAAACTGAAAGGCCAGTTGGGTCAACACGGGGGCAAAGGCCGCCAGGATGAGGGTGCCCACACACCCCGCAAAAAAGGACCCCAATCCGGCTGCTGCCAAAGCCGGCCCTGCCCGGCCCTGGCGTGCCATCTGGTAGCCGTCAATGCAGGTCACCACCGAGGAGGATTCGCCCGGAAGGTTGACCAGAATCGCCGTGGTGGAGCCACCGTATTGGGCGCCGTAGTAAATGCCCGCCAGCATGATCAGCGCGGACACCGGCGGCAAGGCATAGGTTGCGGGCAGCAACATGGCGATGGTGGCCACCGGGCCAATGCCGGGCAACACGCCGATCAAGGTCCCCAGCACGCAACCAACCAAGGCGTAGAGCAGGTTGATGGGTGTCAGCGCGACGCCAAAACCCAATGCCAAGTTGCTAAACAAGTCCATGGGGAGGCTTCAGGCGGTTAGAAAAGCCGGCCAGATAGCCATCTGCAATTTCAACAACACGACAAAGGTTACATAGCTGCCCAGCGCCAGCACCAGGGCCAGAATCAGCACCTCTTTCCAGCGGAATTCACTGCCCGCCTTGGCCGACAGAATGGTCACGGCAAAGATCGCGAGCACCAGCCCCATGGGTGGAATGCCCACCGAAGACAGGCCGCCGATCAGCACCCCAAACACCAGATTGGCCAGCACGATATAGCCAACCGGCCGCCAGGCCCACGGGCCAATGCGTCCACCATCTTCGGTCTCCAGCACCAAGGCCTTGAACACCAGCACGCCGCCCAACACGGTGAGCAATGCGCCTAACAGCAAGGGGAAATAGCCAGGCCCCATCTTTGCCGCATTGCCGATGCTGTAGTGCGATGCGCTCCAGGCAAAGCTCACGCCGATCGCCATAAACAGCACGCCCGAGAAGAAGTCTTTTTGATTTTTCAGATTCATCAGCGGACTCCTTGGGTGATCTATTCCATCGGCGGTGTGGAGATGAGCACCTCCTCCACCACCGTCAGCCCCTCGGCCACACGCAGTGCTCCGGCCAGACGCAAGGGCCGCATGCCATCGGCAATGGCCTGTTTGCGCAGGGAATCGATCACCGGCTCTTTGGTCACGCGTGCCTTGAAGGCCTCGGTCACCTCCAGCAATTCATACAGGCCCATGCGCCCCATGAAGCCGGTCATGCGGCAGTCCACACAGCCCACCGGTTTGTAGGGTTTGTAGCCACCGTTAATTTGCCAGGGTTTGACAAACTCGCCCAGCTTTTCTCTGGGCGTGTCATCGTCACGCACCCGGCACTTGACGCACAAAGTGCGCACCAGGCGCTGTGCCAACACGCCGAGCAAGGTGGCATTGATCAGGTAGGCGGGAATGCCCAACTCCAGCATCCGCGTCACGGCGGAAGGCGCGTCGTTGGTATGCAATGTCGAGAACACCAGATGCCCGGTGAGCGCAGCCTGCACGGCCATTTCGGCGGTCTCCAGATCGCGGATTTCGCCCACCATGATGATGTCCGGGTCCTGCCGCATCAGCGCGCGCAGTCCTTGCGGAAAACCGAAGTCCAGTTGCGGTTGCACCTGGGTCTGGTTAAACGAAGGCTCGATCATTTCGATCGGGTCTTCCACCGTGCTGACATTCACCTCTTCGGTGGCCACCCGCTTCAGCGTGGAATACAGCGTGGTGGTCTTACCCGAGCCGGTCGGGCCGGTGACCAGAATGATGCCGTGCGGACGCTTGACCAAAGCCTCCCAGCGCGTGGCATCGTGGCTGCTGAAGCCCAATGCGTCCAGATCTTTCACGGCGTTGTCGGGGTCAAAAATGCGCATCACCATTTTCTCGCCAAACGCGGTCGGCAGCGTGGAGATACGCATTTCCACCTCGTCGCCACGCGGGTTGCGCGTCTTGATGCGGCCATCCTGCGGGCGTCGACGTTCGATCACGTCCATGCGGCCCAGCAGCTTGATGCGCGCGCACATGGCGTTGAGCACGCCCATGGGCATTTGGTAAACCGGGTGCAGCACGCCGTCGATGCGGAAGCGGATCACGCCCTGCTCGCGCCGTGGCTCCAGGTGAATATCGCTGGCACGCTGGTCAAAGGCGTATTGCCACAGCCAGTCCACCACCTGCACCACGCCTTGGTCGTTGGCATCGAGTTGCTTGTTGGTGCGCCCCAGTTCGACCAGTTGCTCGAAACTCGCACCGTTGTTGGAACCCGCCTTGGCAGCCGAGCGCACCGACTTGGCCAGGGCATAAAACTCGGCTGTGTAGCGGTGGATTTCCTGCGGGCTGGCGATGACACGGCGCACCGTGCGGCGCGACTGGCGCTCGACCTCGGCCACCCAGTCCGTCACAAAGGGTTCGGCCGTGGCGATGGTTATTTCCGAGGGGGTCACGGTCACCGGCAAAATCTTGTGGCGCTCCGCGTAGGCGGCACCCATGGAGTCTGCAATCTTGCCCACATCGACCTTGAGCGGGTCGATGCGCAAATAGTCCAGGCCACTGCGTTTGGCGAGCCATTGCGTCAAGAGTTCGATATCCAGCGCTTTGTTGTCGGCGGCGCGGCGCATCGAAACGCTGGCCAAGCGCACCAGCGAATGTTGGGCGCTCTCCGCCATCGAGCAGCGGCCAATCGTACGGGTGGCCTCTTCCTCAGAAATCACGCCATCGTGCTGCAACCACTGCACCAATTTGCGCCACTCCAGTGGGCCAACGTGGCCCGCTGAGTTGCCCGGGCTAGCGTGGCCAGCATTCGGTGCATGGTGGGGCGTGGTGCGCGGGTTCATGACTGCACCGGTTTGCAGGCGCGCACCCACTTGTCAGCGGGCAGGCCCCAATCGCGTCCGATCACTTCGGCGCGTTCCGTCATGACCTTACTGGTGGGGCGCGAAGCCGTGCGTTGCGCCATGACCACCGTGTTGCCTTCGCGGGTGGCTTTGAAGGCCCAGACGGCATCCATGCCAAAGGCATCGGCAATTTTGTCCACACTGCGCTGAAAACTGGAGGAACGGCCAAACAGATTCACTGTCATGCAGCCCTCGTCGGTCAAGGTCTTGCGGCAATCGGCGTAGAAGTCGGCGCTGTCCAGCACCGGGGCGGCGGCCTCCTCGTCATACAGGTCCACATGCAGAAAATCCACCGTGCCCTGCCA
>CAIQEX010000754.1 GCA_903870955.1 uncultured beta proteobacterium | reverse complement strand
GGGTCTGTTTTGCCTGTGTGGTCACATCCATAGCGAACGCCAGCCCATGATGACAAAGTCCCAGGCGCGCAGAGTGGGTCGGCGCTCTAGTGTGGCGTATTGAAGCGCCTCGATTTTGTCTAGAATTCGCAATCCGCCCTGCACAACCAGACGCAATTCCCATCCGGCGCGGCCCGGCACGCTGTGCACCAGAGGGGCCCCGGAGGCCATCGTGGCGCAAGCTGATTGAACACACTCTTTCAGCATGGCGGAAATTGACGGGGTTTGCCGTAGCGCCAACAAGTCGGCCTCCTCGACAGCATGTTTTTTTTGGGCGGCAGCGGTGAAATAAAAGCGGCCGCGCGGAATGTCCACGCTAGGGTCTTGCCAAAAATTGATGAGTTGCAAGGCCGTGCAAATGGCATCGCTTTGCTGCAGTGCTTCCGGTTCGGTTACGCCATATAAGTGGAGCAACAAACGGCCGATGGGGTTGGCCGAGCGTCGGCAGTATTCGCGCAGTTCAAGCTCATCGGCATAACCCGCCCGATCGCGCGTTTTAACAATATCCTGGGCGAACGCGTCAAGTAGGTCGTGCAATAGCGCTGTCGGTAATAGGTACTGGTGTAGCGTTTTACCCAGTGCATCAAATATTTTTGCCCATTGCGGGTCCAGCATTGCGGGATCGAAATCGGCTCGTTCCGAGACCCAAAGCAACTGTTTCCGGTAGCTTTCCAAGGACTCCAATCGTTCCTGCGCGGATGCACTTCCTTCGTCGGCGATGTCGTCCGCGGTGCGCGCGAAGTGGTATATCGCGGCAATCGGTGCCCGCAGGTGCGCCGGGCAGAGGACCGAGGCGACCGGGAAGTTCTCGTAATGGTCTATGCGCGCAGCGACTTGTGGACGGTTCATGGGGTGATTTTGCCCTGTCGCTTGACACGTTCTCCTGCTTACAATAAATTACTAACCGTCTGGTCATTAAATTAATTGACTTCCATCAGCCCAACTTCGTATTCAGGTGATTCCCATGTTTCGCAAGCTTGTCACTTCCTATATTCCGCTGATGGCGGCACTCGGCTTGCTTTCCGCTTGCTCCAAGCCTATGCCCGCTGAGGAGCCTGTGCGCGCGGTCAAGGTGGTGTCCGTCGGCATGGATGCGCAGCGCAGCGCGGTGGAGTACTCGGGCGAAGTTCGCGCCCGTGTGGAGTCAAACCTGGGTTTCCGGGTGGCGGGCAAAATCATCCGGCGCCAGGTTGAGCTTGGCAGACAAGTCCGCGCGGGTGAGATATTGGCGCAGCTTGACCCACAGGATTACAAATTGAGCGCCGACGCCGCACGCGCGCAACTCGCTGCGGCCGCAACCAATCGGGATCTTGCCGCTGCAGATTTCCGCCGCTACAAGGATCTGCGAGAGCAAAACTTCATTAGCAGCGCTGAATTGGAGCGGCGAGAAACCACGTTGAAAGCAGCGCAGGCCCAGTTTGACCAGGCGCAAGCCCAACTGAGTGGCCAAGGCAATCAGTTGGCTTATACGAATTTGGTAGCCGATGTGTCCGGTGTCGTGACCGCAGTGGCCGCCGAAGTTGGACAGGTGGTAGCAGCCGGAACCCCGATTGTCCGAATTGCACAGGACGGCCCGCGCGATGTCGTCTTTTCCGTACCCGAAGACAAGGTTCAGACTGTGCGTGTGGGATCAACTGCGAAATTAAGCTTATGGGCCAGCCAACAAACTTTGCGCGGCACCGTGCGCGAGGTGGCGGCCAGTGCCGATCCTGTTACCCGCACCTACAGCGTCAAACTTACCGTGGAGGGTAAAGAGGCGCTGCCTTTGGGGGCTACGGTTTCTGTGGCAGCTGCGGCATTTGCCCACGGCGACACGCCGGTTATCAAGCTCCCGACCAGCGCGCTCTTGCGCGACGGCAATCAGGCCGCCGTGTGGATCTTGGACGCCGCGACCATGACAGTCAAACTTCAACCGATCGTAATAGCCACCGCAGACGGCAATGACGTCATCATTGGCAGTGGCTTGGTGCCCGGCATGCAGGTCGTTGTAGCCGGCGTACACGTACTGCAGGCAGGGCAAAAAGTGACGCTCTACCAAGTGGCCCGGGCCGATGCTGCGGCTACACCCACGTCCGCTGCGGCAAAGTGAGCCGCTTATGAACAAGGATCAGCCTAAGGCAGGATTTAATCTCTCGAAATGGGCCCTGGAGCACGGGCCGTTGACACGTTACCTGATGGTTGTGTTGATGGTGCTTGGCGTGGCCTCTTACTTCCAATTGGGGCAGGATGAAGACCCGCCATTTACTTTCCGAGCCATGGTGGTGCAAACCTATTGGCCCGGTGCGACTGCACAGCAAGTGGCAGAGCAGGTCACGGACAAGTTGGAAAAGACGCTGCAGGAGGTGCCCTATGCAGACAAAATCCGCAGCTATTCCAAACCTGGCGAATCCCAAATAACGCTGGAGTTGCGCGATTCTTCCAAACCGTCCGAGGTGGCCAATGTCTGGTACACGGTGCGCAAGAAGATTGGCGACATGCGCAATACCTTGCCCATGGGTGTGCAGGGGCCATTCTTCAATGACGACTTTGGCGACGTCTATGGCGTGATCTATGCGCTCGAGGGCGACGGCTTCAGCTATGCCGAACTGAAGACCTTTGCAGACCAGGCTAGACTGGAACTCTTGCGTGTTCCCGATGTAGGCAAAGTTGCTCTGTTTGGTGATCAGGACGAGAAACTTTTTGTTGAGATTTCTCAGAAACGCTTGGCCCAGATGGGATTGGACATGAACCAATTGCTGTCCCAACTCAGTCAGCAAAATGCCGTTGAAAGTGCAGGTGCTGTTCACACTCCCCTGGACGTGGTGCAACTCAGGGTGGGCGGCCAATTCAAGGTGGTGGACGAACTGCGCGATATGCCGATTCGCGGTAGTTCGGGCAATCAGTTCCGCCTGGGCGATATCGCCGACATCCGTCAGGCTTATGTCGATCCGCCCGTCGTGAAGGTACACAACCAGGGTAAGGAGGTGATTGCTCTGGGCGTATCCATGGCCAAGGGCGGCGACATCATTAAGCTGGGCAAATCTTTGAGCAAGGCCTTTGCCAAGATTGAGAAAACGCTTCCTGCTGGCATCACTCTGTCACAGGTGCAGGATCAGCCGCATGCAGTTTCCAACTCGGTAAGCGAGTTTGTCCGTACGCTGATTGAAGCCGTGGTCATCGTGCTGGCCGTGAGTTTCCTGGCTTTGGGGTTTCACCGCAGGCCAGGGGAGCAGCCGCTTTGGAAGCGCTATTACGTGGACGTCAGGCCGGGGTTGGTGGTTGGAATCACTATCCCTTTGGTGCTGGCTGTAACGTTCCTGGCCATGCATTACTTCGATATCGGCCTGCACAAGATCTCTTTGGGCTCACTCATCATCGCACTGGGCCTGCTGGTGGATGACGCCATCATTTCAGTGGAAATGATGGTGCGCAAAATGGAGGAGGGCTACGACAAGGTGCGGGCCGCGACTTTCGCCTATGAAGTGACGGCCATGCCCATGTTGACGGGCACACTGATTACCGCAGCGGGCTTTTTACCCATCGGCATGGCCAAGTCTGTGACGGGCGAATACACCTTTGCAATTTTCGCAGTCACGGTCATCGCACTGGTGTTGAGTTGGGTGGTGTCGGTCTACTTTGTGCCGTATCTGGGTACGGTTCTGTTGAAGGTGAAGCCGCACCAAGCGCAGGTCGGCGAGGGCTCCGCCCCCGGGCTGGAGCATTTCGATACACCGTTTTATGTCGCATTCCGTCGGCTTTTGAATGCCTGCCTCAGGCACCGCTGGGTCACCATTGGCGCCACGGTGTTGGTGTTTGCCTTGGGCATCGTGGGCATGGGTCAGGTGCAGCAGCAGTTCTTCCCGGACTCGGCACGTCCCGAGATTCTGGTTGATACCTGGTTTCCGGAAGGAACTTCCTTCGCGGCCAACGAAGAAGTGTCGAGGCGACTTGAGGCCAGACTTCTCAAGGAAGAAGGGGTCACCAAGGTGACCACCTGGATAGGCTCAGGACTGCCGCGCTTTTACCTGTCGTTGAACCAGATCTTTCCGCAAAGCAATGTGTCACAGTTCATGCTGGTATCCAGGGACCTGAAAACACGGGAGGCACTGAAGGTCAAATTACCCACGCTGCTGGCGCAAGAATTTCCTGAAGTAAGAGGGCGTGTCCAATTGCTACCTAACGGCCCGCCAGTCGAGTACCCCGTGCAGTTTCGGGTCGTTGGTCCTGACCCGGTGCAATTGCGCGGCTATGCGGATGAGGTGAAGGCGGCCATGCGTCGCAATTCAAATACCCGCGGCGCGAATGACAACTGGCATGAATCGATCAAGGTTTTGCGCCTTGATGTCGATCAGGCCAAAGCACGCGCGCTGGGCGTCACCAGTCAATCCATTGCACAAGCCGCCCGGACGATTCTTTCGGGCAGCACGATTGGCCAGTATCAGGAGGGAGACAAACTGATTGATATTGTGCTGCGCCAACCGATTGAGGAGCGCCACGCCATTACCGACATCGGCAATGCGTATTTGCCGACGGCTTCGGGAAAGTCCATACCGCTGACGCAGATCGCCAAGCCTGTATTCGTTTGGGAACCAGGCGTAATGTGGCGCGAAAACCGTGATTACGCGATCACGGTGCAATGCGACATTATTGAGGGATTGCAAGGCGCTACCGTCACTGCTGAGCTTCAACCCAAACTCGATGAGATCAGCGCCCATTGGCCTTCGGGCTATCGTATCGACGTGGCCGGTGCCGTCGAGCAGAGTTCCAAAGGCTCTGACTCCATCGTGGTGGGGGTGCCTGTCATGCTATTTATTACTTTCACGCTGCTGATGCTTCAATTGCACAGCTTTAGCCGCGCCATGCTGGTTTTCCTGACCGGACCGTTGGGCATTGCGGGCGTCGCTGGGGCCTTGTTGTTGCTGAATCGCCCCTTTGGTTTTGTTGCATTGCTCGGTGTGATTGCCCTTATGGGGATGATTCAGCGCAATTCGGTCATTCTTATTGACCAGATTGAGCAGGACCGGGCAGCTGGCATACCGGCCTGGGAAGCCATTGTGGAGTCTGCGGTACGACGCTTACGACCGATTGTGCTGACCGCGGCCGCCGCTGTTCTGGCTATGGTTCCGCTTTCGAGATCCGTTTTTTGGGGACCTATGGCTGTCGCCATCATGGGCGGATTGATTGTTGCAACGGTCTTGACATTGCTGGCTTTGCCTGCAATGTATGCCGCTTGGTTCCGAGTTCGCGAAGACAGTCCCGCGGCAGGTTAAAATAGCAGACTTACCGATTTTGAATGGGTCGCATTGGTCGGACAAACACGTTGTCCGGGAATGTAAAACCCAAATGTATTTTGCGCGGGTGGCGAAATTGGTAGACGCACCAGGTTTAGGTCCTGACGGTAGCAATACTGTGGGGGTTCGAGTCCCCCCCCGCGCACCACCTCGATAGAAATCGCGGAAACAGTGCACCGTCGTTAGACGAAGGCGCCTGTTTCACGCCCCAATTAGGAGAAAGACGATGTCAGTTACTGTTGAAACTTTGGAAAAGCTGGAACGCAAGATCACGCTGACACTGCCTGTGGGCATCATTCAGAGCGAAGTGGAGTCGCGTCTGCGTAAACTCGCACGCACCGTAAAGATGGATGGTTTTCGTCCTGGCAAGGTTCCCATGAATGTGGTGAGCCAGCGTTATGGCTATTCGGTGCATTACGAAGTGATGAACGATAAGGTCGGGGAAGCGTTTGCGACCGCTGCCAACGAGGCCAAGTTGCGCGTTGCAGGCCAACCCCGCATTACCGAGTCTCAGGCTTCCGTTGAAGGTCAAATGGCGTTTGACGCTATTTTCGAAGTCTTCCCAGAAGTCAAAATCGGTGACCTGACCACCGCTGAAGTCGAAAAGATCAACACCGAAGTCACGGATGCGGCGATTGATAAGACAGTAGAGATTCTGCGCAAACAGCGTCGTACGTTTGCCCAGCGCGCGCAAGACGTCGCAGCGCAAGACACGGATCGCGTGACAGTGGATTTCGAAGGCAAGATTGATGGCGAGCCTTTTGCGGGTGGTAAAGCTGCCGATTTCCAATTCATTTTGGGCGACGGCCAGATGCTGAAGGAATTTGAAGAAGCAACGCGCGGCATGAAGTCGGGTGAAAGCAAGACTTTCCCTCTGGCCTTCCCGGCTGACTATCACGGCCAGGATGTGGCGGGTAAGACTGCTGACTTTATGGTCACGGTCAAGAAAATTGAGGCAGCCCATCTACCTGAAGTTGACGGTGCGCTGGCGAAGGCCTTGGGCATTGCCGATGCGACTGTTGAAGGTCTGCGCGCGGATATCAGTAAAAACCTACAGCGCGAAGTTAAGTATCGCTTGTTGAATCGCAACAAGCAGGCAGTCATGGATGCACTCATCTCCAAGGCCGAACTTGATTTGCCCAAGTCCAGTGTTCAGGCAGAACTCGATCGCATGGTAGAAGGTGCGCGCGCTGATCTGAAGCAACGTGGCATCAAGGACGCTGACAAAGCACCGATACCAGATGACATCTTCCGTCCGCAAGCCGAGCGCCGGGTGCGTTTGGGTCTGGTGGTTGCCGAGTTGGTGCGTTCGAATGAATTGTCGGCCAAACCCGAGCAAATCAAAGCGCATATCGATGAACTGGCTGCCAGCTATGAGAAGCCCGCAGACGTGGTGCGTTGGTACTACAGCGACAACCGCCGTATGGCAGAAGTAGAAGCCATTGTGATCGAAAACAATGTCACGGAATTTGTGCTGTCCAAGGCGAAGGTGAGCGAGAAATCGGTGTCATTTGACGACCTGATGGCGCAAAACTAATCTGCTCGCAGAACGATAAATGGGGCTTGTGCGGGGCTTGCAGTTCCGCACCAAAGCCCCATTTGCTTTTTGCTATCGGTTTTTAGTTACAGTTGGTGAACCTTTTTTGGAGACGCTATGAACGTGAAATATGCAGCGCCTGGCGCTTTGGACATTCAAGGCCTGGGCATGGTGCCTATGGTTATCGAGCAATCGGGCCGCGGCGAGCGTTCCTATGATATTTATTCGCGTCTGCTCAAGGAGCGCGTGATTTTTCTGGTTGGCCCGGTGAATGACCAGACCGCGAATTTGGTGGTCGCACAGTTGCTGTTTTTGGAGAGCGAAAATCCGGATAAGGATATTTCCTTCTATATCAACTCGCCTGGCGGATCGGTGAGCGCCGGCATGGCGATTTACGACACCATGAACTTCATCAAGCCCGATGTTTCCACACTCTGCACCGGAATGGCGGCGAGTATGGGTGCCTTCCTGTTGGCCGCTGGCGCCAAGGGCAAGCGCTTTTCACTACCGAACTCCAAGATCATGATTCACCAGCCTTCGGGCGGCAGTCAAGGTCAAGCCACCGAGATTGAAATTGCAGCGCGCGAAATTTTGAAGACGCGTGAACAATTGAACAAGATTTTGGCCGAGCGCACCGGGCAGCCGCTGGACAAAATTGAGCGTGACACCGAGCGCGACTATTACATGACAGCAGATGAGGCCAAGGAATACGGCGTGGTCGATCAGGTGATCTCCAAGCGTCCTTAAAGTCGGTACGGGGGTGTCCCTGTTGTGACGGTGCCTATTCGCGATTGGGCACCGTTTTTTATTTGGTTATCATCCGCGTAATATGTTGTAAAAGGGCAGTCAGCACATGGCCGAGAAAAAAGGCACTTCCAGCGAAAAAACCTTGTATTGCTCTTTCTGCGGCAAAAGCCAGCATGAAGTCAAAAAGCTGATTGCCGGACCATCGGTTTTTGTCTGCGATGAATGCATTGAACTCTGCAACGAGATCATTCGCGATGAATTGCCGGCGACGACACAGAGCAAAGACTCCAAGAGCGAACTGCCAACGCCTGCGGAAATCAAAGCCAATCTTGACAATTATGTGATTGGGCAGGAACCTGCCAAGCGCACGCTGGCGGTGGCGGTGTACAACCACTACAAGCGTCTGCGCCACAAAGACAAGGCGAAGAAGGACGACGTGGAACTGGCCAAGAGCAACATCCTGCTGATCGGCCCGACGGGTTCGGGCAAGACTCTCCTGGCCCAGACCCTGGCGCGCATGCTGGACGTCCCCTTCGTG
>CAIQEX010000753.1 GCA_903870955.1 uncultured beta proteobacterium | reverse complement strand
CAACGGCCAGCAAGGCCAGCAGGATCAGTACCGCGACGGATTGATTGAAACCTCGGCGTGCAGTTGGGCGAGGCACGGCGGTTTCTCCCACGCTGGCGGTTCCATGGCGCAGCACCGGGGCCCCGGACTTGTTGTCCAGTTGAACTTGGGCAGTCTGGCGTTGATCCAGATCCCGCAGCATCTTGTTGATCACGCTCACAGGGCATTCCCCTTGGCATCCCGCAGCACGCCAGAGCGCCGAATCCATGCCGCGCGCAGGCGCTGCCACCAGGGTTGCGGACGTTGCAAACCGGGGGTATCGGCAGCAGCCAATCGGGCATGTTCGACGCCCACCTCGTAGACCCCCTCGCCATAGGCCAGCATCAAACTTTTGTGGGCCAGCACATTGATCAAACGCGGCACACCGCCACTCGCCTTGGCAATGGCGGCGGCGGCTTCTGGCGTGAACAACTCTCCGGCGGTAGCGTTATCCAGTGAGGCCGTGCTGAGTCGATGGGCCAGATACACCGGCACCCGGTTCAACGCCATCGGCCCCAGATATTCGCTGAAGGTAATGCGTTGCAAAAGTTGGCGAATTTCGGGGCGTGCAAGTTTGGTATCCAGATCGGGTTGACCGAGCAAAACAATTTGCAACAACTTGCGCTTCTCGGTTTCAAGATTGGACAACAAACGCAGACTCTCAACCGTGCGCACAGGAATCGCCTGCGCCTCGTCAATACAGACCACCACGCGTTTGCCCTGGCGGGCGTGCCCCACCAGGCAGGCACCAATGCCATTCATCACGGCGTGGCGTTGCACCGGCTGGGGAATGGCAACCCCCAATTCATCGGCCAAGGCCAAGAGCAAATCGTCCGGCCCCATGTCCGGGTTGGGAATGTAGGCGGTGACAAACTCGCCTTGCAAGGTTTTGAGCAACTGGCGACACAGCACGGTCTTGCCGCAACCCAATTCGCCCACGACCTTGAGAAAGCCCTCGCCGCTGCGCAGCGCGACCAGCAGCATGTTGAGCGAGGCCTGCGCGCCCTCGTGCGGATAAAAAAAGTCGGTATCCGGTGTGATTGAAAAAGGCGCTTCTCGCAGCGAAAAATGCCCCAGGTACATTTACTTTGACGGTCCGCCATCCAGTTGAATCACGCGCGCCCGGGCATCGTCCATTTCATCCAGCGAGACCCGCGCCTTGCGGCTCTGCTCCTCCCAGTCGGCGGCACTGCGGATGATGGTGGGCTTGATCAGCACGATCACTTCGCGCTTGCGCCCTGCCGTGGCTTTGTTGCCAAACAGCGGGGCAAAAATGCTGCCGGTGGTGCCGGGTACACCCGACACATTGCGGCTGGAATCCATTTGCATCAAGCCACCAATGGCCACAATACGTCCGTCCTGAATGCGCACCAGCGTGTCGGTCTCGTTCACCGCGCTGGACGCCAGCGGCAGCTTGTAATTGCCGGCGGCGCCCAGATCAATTTGCTTGGAGCTTTCGGTCACTGACGTCACTGCGGGGTGCACATGCAAGGTGACGTTGATCCCATCGTCAACCTGGGGCGTCACATCCAGCGAAATACCGGAGAAAAACGGCGTCAGCGTAATCGTCGGCATGGTCGTGGTGTTGCCCGTGGTACTGGACGCAGTGCTGGGGTTTGAGCCACCCGAGACATTGGTTACAAAGAAGGAATCGGTACCCACCTTGAGCACGGCCTTCTGGTTGTTCAAGGTTGCGACGCGTGGGCTGGACAGGGTCTGCACATCGCCCTGGGTTTCCAAAAAGCCCAGCACGGCACCGAAGCTATTGGTTTGCAAAGCCAAGCCGAACAAGCCACCTGCCGTCGCCACAGAAGGTGCAGACACCACACTATTCAAGGTGGTCACGCCACCCTGCAACAGGCTATTGGTGGTGGCGACTCCGCTGCCCAGCACACCGGCTGCCAGAGCACCATCGGCTCCTGACGCAAAGGCTCCCCAATTGACGCCACTTTGGAATCCGTCCCGCAATTCCACCTCGACTAATTTTGCTTCCAGCATGACCTGCCGCTCGACCGCGATCTGGGCCGCTTTGAGGAATTTCTCCACCTGGCGCAGTTCATCAGGCATGGCCCGAACCGCCATGATGCCCGCCTGCGGACTGGTGATCACACTGCGACCTTCACTGCCAATCATGCCTTTGACCGCGCCGGTCAACTCAGACCAGAAGTCGGTCTTGTTGGTGGTTGTGACCTTGCTGCTCTCAGCCTGCTGGGAACCGGAAGACCCCGACGAACTGGACCCCGAGGAGGAACTCGAACTGCCATTGGAGCTTGAGCCTGAACTTTGCGAGCCACCGGACGAGACCCGCAATTCGCTGGTTCCAGCGCGTTGCGAGTTGGGGTAATTGATCGTAAAGATACGCGTCTGCAAGGTCGGCGCGTAAATGATGATGCGCCGCCCATCGATCTTGAAGTCATAGCCATAGACGTCGCGAATCGACTCCAGTGCCTCGGTTACGGTAACACCACGCAAGGTCACTGAAAGCGTGCCACTCACATCCGGATGCATGAGCATGCTGTAGCGGGTGTCGGCGACGATGGCCAAAAACACATCCCGTGCCTGGGCGTTATTGACCAACAGATCGATGCGAGGCTCGGGTGCAGGTTTTACCGGAGGCGGTGCGGGTTCTGCCAGCGCTTCACTGACCTGCGCCGGCACGGCGGCAGGCACCTTGGGCGCAGCCGTTGGAAGGTCAGCACGCATGGCCGCACCCACGTCCGGTGTTCGCAACACATGGTCGGTCGCACAACCGGACAACAACCCCAAGGTCAGCAACAGTGCCGTCCCTGGAAAGGTTTGCATACGGATTCCGGCGACCCGGGCGAGCGGGGTAAAGGATGCGGGTGGGCTGAAAGTATGCGAGGCTTGTGAGGTCATGGAGTAGGCCTTTCGGTAGCAGTGTGGCGCTCAATGCCGCTGAACCTTTGGATTTTGCGGAGTTCTTTGCCGTTGCGCAGCCAGACTTCCGTCTCGCCGATGCGCTCAATTTTGTAGGGACCGATGCTTTGCCCGACCGCGAATAAACGGGTTCCTGCGACCAGGTAAGGTTTGCCCTCGCGCACCACCACCGCCGCACTGTCAACTTCCGGAAGGGCGGGTTTGGCCACCTCACCCGGCGCTGGGGCAACCGTAAATGCGCCCGCCGGAGGCCGGGTCGGATCGCGCTCTTGCGCCCTCGCGGGTAACACCGCTGCAAGCACCGCCAGCGCCATTGACGCAAAGACCTGAGAACGTCGCATCGACCACATCAAGGTTGTCCCCCTACGGCATAAACCTGCAGTGTCAATTCGTTACGCTGCTTTTCACTCTTGAATTCAATCGGCCCCCAACGCAGCCCAGGCAGCGACGACTCCAGTGATTGCACGTAACGCACCAACTCGGCATAAGGACCGGCGACACGCAATGACAAGCCGTGCTTGGTCAGACCCGTTACGGGTGCGGCTGTACCTGCGTTGGAAACCGCCGCGCCTGGCTCGTCGGACTTGAGCGTGTCCAGGCTGATCAAGGTTAAACCCTCCTGGCGACGAAGCAGGCGTTGTAACACCTGCTCCAGTGCCGGACCCTTCTGCTCTTTGGGGAGAACATCCGAGATGTCCTGGTTGATCACCTCCAGCCGGGCAGAAGCGATGCGCACCTCCTCGCGCACCGCCTTGCCCGGATCATTGGGCACTGCAGACACCGCCAGTTCGCTACGCAAGCGATTGAGCTCGGCGTTTTGCGCCGCAAACTGCTGAAGCAGTGCCTTGTGCGCAACCTGCGCCGGCGTAAACCAGACAAAGTCCGCTAGCGCCAGAACACAAATAAACACCGACAGAAACAGAAAAATACGCTCGCGCACGCTCAAAGCGTCAATGCGCAGCAGGAGCTGTTGGAATTGCTGTTTCATGGCTTGCCCACCGCAACTGCTGCTGCGGTCACTGGCGCCTCGCGTATCGCGCTCATGAGGTTGAACGACCACATGGGCTTGGCCTTCATTCCCGGAACCCCCGCATCCGCCACAAAATTGACATTGACCGCGTTCAGTTTGAGCTCGTGCATCAACGGGTGCTGGCCCAGACGGGTCACCCAATCATTCAAAGCCGCCGGTTCCAGCGTAAAGCCCGACACGTCATAACGGCCGCTATCCGCCTTCAAAGAAGTGACCCAGACATCGGCTGGAATACTGCGCGCAAGCAAGAGTAGTCGGTCCGAGTGCGCCTCCCCCGGCTTGAAGAGTCCCTGCCGCGCAAGCTGCAACAATTTTTCCCGTTCCTGTACGCGAGCCTGCAGGTCTTGCAATTGCTTTTGCAGGGCCGGATCCACCGGTCCCGCCGCAGCGCGGCTGCTTTGAATTACCGCCTGTAAATTGTGAATTTCGCTGGTCTGGGCGTCCAGCGTCTGGCGGTAGGACTTGGACGAACCCTCCAGACTCCAAAGCCAGAACGCTCCCAGTGCGCCGGTCGCAACCAGCGCAACGACCAGAATAATCAGCAACGACTGCGCCTGAAAACGCTGCCGCTGCGGTGTCAGCGCTGCGATACAAAGGTTAATTTGCTGAGGCATAACTTTTAGTGGGTACCGCCGGTACGCAGCAAAACACCCAGCAAGGGTAAGCACTTGATGGCGTCTTCCTCACTCAGTTCCGGAATGCCGTCAAACATGGCGGCAGGCTCCATCGAGGCGACTCCCTGACCCAAGCCCTGACTCAACCAGGTCGCCAGTTCCTGGGACCGTCGACCAGCATTCACCACCAACCCGACCAAGGGCAAAGACGACCACGTGCGGTCCCACAAGTCGAGCGAGCGCTGCAACTCCACCAATACACGCTGTGCGGGGTCGTCCCCGCCCAAACTGGAATCTTCAAGGCCCAAGCCGGACACGCCGCCATAGTCCGGCACATACTCACCCACGGGGGTGTAGACATCAACAGGTTCCAGCGCAATATCTGCGCCGCCACCCCAAGGCATGGCCATAAATCCTGCGGGCAAATCCAGACGGCGGCTGTAGTACAACTCTTCTTTAGCGCAAATGGTCAGCAGGGCCTGCTTGTCATTCACCACCACCAGCGACGCCGTAGCACCGTCTGCATAACCACCAGACTTGGCCCATGCAGACTGCAAATTGCGCTGGGCCATTTCCTGCACGTCAATGACGCGCACCGTCCACTCCAGCGCTTCCGCCAATTGCATGGCCT
>CAIQEX010000752.1 GCA_903870955.1 uncultured beta proteobacterium | reverse complement strand
GTATTGCCGGGCAGCTTTCTGGCGCGTGAAGTGCATGGAAGCAATCCGGGAGCAGGCCGCATCCGCATGGCTTTGGTCGCCGAGACCGAAGAATGCGTAGAGGCCGCCGGGCGCATCGTCCAGTTCGTGCAATCCAGATCCTGAACCCAAACCCTTTTACTTTTTTCCATGACACAACAACTTCAATCCATCATCGACCAGGCCTGGGACAACCGCGCCAACCTGTCCATCGCGTCTGCACCGAAGGAAGTGACCGAGGCGGTTGAGCACGTGATTGCACAACTCAACTCCGGCAAACTGCGCGTGGCAACCCGCGAGTCCGTGGGCCAGTGGACCACCCACCAGTGGATCAAGAAGGCCGTGCTGCTGAGCTTTCGCCTGAAGGACAACGAAGTCATCAAGGCGGGTGACCTGGGGTTCTATGACAAGGTGCAAACCAAGTTTGCCCACATGGATGAAGAAGGCATGAAGGCCTCGGGCGTGCGCATCGTGCCACCCGCTGTCGCGCGCCGTGGCAGTTACCTCGCCAAGGGTGTCATCCTGATGCCTTCCTACGTGAACATTGGTGCCTATGTGGATGAAGGCACGATGGTGGACACCTGGGCCACGGTCGGTTCCTGCGCCCAGATTGGCAAAAACGTGCACCTCTCGGGTGGTGTCGGCATTGGCGGCGTACTTGAGCCGATGCAAGCCGGCCCGACCATCATTGAAGACAACTGCTTTATCGGCGCCCGCTCGGAAGTCGTGGAAGGCGTTATCGTCGAAGAGAACTCGGTGATTTCGATGGGCGTGTATATCGGCCAGAGCACCAAAATTTATGACCGTGCCACCGGTACCGTGACCTATGGCCGCATTCCTTCGGGCTCGGTGGTGGTGTCGGGCAACCTGCCCAGCGCCGATGGCAAGTACAGTTTGTATTGCGCTGTGATCGTCAAACGCGTGGATGCCCAGACCCGGGCCAAAACCTCCTTGAACGATTTGCTGCGCGACTAAGTTTTTTTCACACTTCGGGAGGCCGCACTATGGCAACTGCAAGTCCTTCTGGGACGATGGAGCGGATTCTTCGCCTGATGGGGGAGAAAAAAGCTTCGGACGTTTACCTGTCCGCCATGGCGCCGGCACTCATCAAGATCAATGGGCAGTGCGTGCCCATCAATGCGCAACTGCTGCCCTTTGATGCGCCACGGAATCTGCTCGCCGAAGTGCTTTCGCCCGAACGCATGGCAGAACTGGAAGCCTGCGGCGAACTGAACATGGGTTTCCCCCTTCCGGGTGTGGGTCGCTTCCGGGTCAGTGCCATGCGCCAGCGCGGCACCATCGCCGCCGTGATCCGCTACATCGCCGTGGATGTACCGTCCCTGGACGACCTGAACGTGCCGTTGGTGTTGGGTGACCTGATCATGGAAAAGCGGGGCCTACTGCTGATGGTGGGGGCCACCGGTGCTGGCAAAAGCACCACGTTGGCGTCCATGCTGGACTACCGCAATGAAAATATTACAGGTCACATACTGACGATTGAAGACCCGATCGAATTCCTGTTCAAGAACAAGCGCTCGGTGGTCAATCAACGTGAGATTGGCACCGACACCGAGAGTCTGGAAGTGGCCCTGAAGAACGCCCTGCGTCAGGCACCGGACGTGATTCTGATTGGTGAAATCCGGGACCGTGAAACCATGTCGGCGGCCATTGCCTATGCCCAGTCGGGCCACTTGTGCCTGGCCACCATGCACGCCAACAACAGTTACCAGGCGCTCAACCGGATTTTGAGTTTTTACCCGGTGGAGGTGCGTGCCACCATGCTGGGTGACCTGGCTGCCGCCCTCAAAGCGGTCGTCTCGCAACGCCTGCTGCGCACCACCAATGGCAAGCGCACGCCCGCCGTCGAAATCATGCTCAACACCAAGCTCATCGCCGAGCTGATTGAAAAAGGCGACTTTTCCGGCGTCAAGGAAGCCATGGAAAAATCCATGGCCGAGGGCTCGCAGTCTTTCGAGCACGACATCGCGCGCCTGATCGTGAGCGGCGTAGTCGATCGCAAGGAGGGTCTGTCACATGCAGATTCGCCGACCAACCTGATGTGGCGCATGCAAAACGATTTCACGCAAAAGGCGCAGGCGGCAGCGGTGCCCAATGAGGAAGAAGAAGGCGCCTCATTTACCGAAATTACATTGGACGTGAAGCATTGATGAGTGAGACGTTGTACCTGACCGAGCAACTGCTGACCCGCGCATCGCTCACCCCCGCAGACCTTGGCTGTCAGGACCTGATCGCAGAACGACTGACGCCACTGGGTTTCACCTGCGAAACAATGGTCAGCGGACCGGCTGATTTCCGTGTCACAAACCTGTGGGCCATACGCCGTGCAGCGTTGGCTGACGCCAAAACGCTGGTGTTTGCTGGCCATACCGATGTGGTGCCTACGGGGCCCTTGAACGAATGGCATAGCGCGCCCTTTGCACCCACCCACCGTGACGGCAAGTTGTTCGGGCGCGGTGCCTCGGACATGAAAACTTCGCTGGCCGCTTTTGTCGTTGCCATCGAAGATTTCCTGCGCAGCACACCCGAGCCGCAATTGAACATCGCCCTATTGCTAACCAGCGATGAGGAAGGCCCGGCCAACGATGGCACGGTGGTGGTCTGCAAGGCCTTGCAGGCGCGTGGAGAAAAGCTGGACTACTGCATCGTCGGTGAACCAACCTCGGTTGAGCGCACGGGTGACATGATCAAGAATGGGCGTCGCGGATCATTGAGTGGCAAGCTCACGGTCAGAGGCTTGCAAGGGCATATTGCCTACCCGCACATGGCCAAAAATCCTATCCATCTCGTAGCCCCGGCAATGGCCGAGTTGGTGACGATTCAGTGGGACGAAGGCAACGCATTCTTCCCCCCCACGACCTGGCAAATCAGCAATTTTCATGCGGGCACGGGTGCTGGAAACGTCATTCCCGGCAGCGCAGTGATCGACTTTAATTTTCGATTTTCAACCGAGTCGACCGTATCCTCGTTGCAGCAACGGCTCAAGGCTGTGCTGGACGCGCACCAACTTGAATACTCACTCGACTGGGTGGTTGGTGGCCTGCCTTTCCTGACCACGCCGGGAACCCTGGTAGACGCCGTGTGTCAGGCCATACTGAGAGAAACCGGGCTGCAGACGCAACTCTCGACCACCGGTGGCACCAGTGATGGGCGCTTTATCGCGCAGATATGTCCCCAGGTCATCGAATTGGGGCCACCCAACGCGACGATCCACCAGATCAATGAATACGTGAATGTCGCCGACATTGAGCCCTTGAAAAACATTTACCAACGCGTGCTGGAAAACCTGAATCGTCAGGCAACCGCATGACGCTGATAGAACTAATCGAGGCTTCGACCGCCCGACTAACCGAAGCCGGTGTCAGTTTTGGCCATGGCACCACCAATGCCCGCGACGAAGCCGCTTGGCTGATTTTGTGGAGCCTGGGCCTGCCCCTCGATACCGAGTTGGAGGGCCCGCAGTCGCAGGAGATGCGCCCGGTATCGGCCGCCGAACACCAACAATGCGCGACGCTGATCGAGGCCCGCATTGTCTCGCGCAAGCCCGCCGCCTACCTCACGCGAGAAGCCTGGCTGCAGGGGGTTTCGTTTTTTGTCGATGAGCGCGCCATCGTTCCGCGTTCGCTGATAGCCGAACTGCTGGTCGAGGGCAGCCTGGATTACTGGCTGCGTGAGGATACCCATGCGCTGCTGGACTTGTGCACCGGAAACGGCAGTCTGGCCGTTATCGCGGCGCTGGTGTATCCCGATACCAGCGTGGACGCAGCCGACATATCGGCCGATGCTTTGGCCGTTGCGGCCATCAACGTGGAGCGACATCACCTAAGCGATCGCGTCCACCTGATTGAGTCGGATGGTTTAGCCGCGGTACAAAAAACCTACGACCTGATTCTCTGCAATCCACCCTATGTGAATGCCGAATCGATGTCGTCCCTGCCGCTGGAGTACCAGGCTGAACCTGCGATTGCGCTGGATGGCAACCGGGGCGGCGGCGCAGACGGTATGGATTTTGTCCGCCGCCTGCTCACGGATATTCCACGGGTCATGAACCCCGGCGCGGTCTTGGTGCTTGAAATCGGCCATGAGCGAACTTTTTTTGAGGCCGCGTTTCCTACGCTGGCCGCCGTCTGGCTCGAAACCAGTGCCGGTGAGGACCAGGTTTTACTTCTTACGCGCGAAGCGCTCTCTGCATGATTAATCTTAAAAATATCACCTTGCGCCGAGGCGTCAAGGTGCTGCTTGACGGCGCGTCCGTTACGCTCAATCCGGGTGAAAAAGTCGGTCTGGTGGGTCGCAATGGCGCGGGCAAATCCTCGCTCTTTGCCTTGCTCAATGGCAGTTTGCACGAGGATGCGGGAGAGTTCTTTATCCCGAGCCAGTGGCGTATGGGGCAAGTTGCCCAGGACATGCCGGAGACCAGCCAGAGCGCGACGGACTTTGTGGTGGAAGGCGATACCGAACTCAATCTGGCGCGAATCGAAGTCGCCGCCGCCGAGGCCACCGACGACTATGACCGCATGGCGCACGCCTATATGGCCTTGCATGACGCGGGCGAGCATGACGCCCCGGCCCGCGCACAGGCGCTGATCCTGGGCCTGGGCTTTAAAACCACCGAATTGGAAAACCCGGTGAACAGCTTCTCCGGTGGTTGGCGCATGCGCCTGCAGCTGGCGCGCGCGCTGATGTGTCCCTCTGATTTGCTGCTGCTGGACGAACCGACCAACCACCTGGACTTGGACGCCCTGGTCTGGCTGGAAGCCTGGCTCAAGAAATACGAAGGCACCATGGTCGTCATCAGCCACGACCGGGAATTTCTGGACGCGGTGACCAACGTCACGCTGCACATCGACGCAGCAAAATTGATGCGCTACGGTGGCAACTACAGCAAATTCGAAGACATGCGCGCAGAGCAGATGGAACTGCAACAAAACGCCTTCTCCAAGCAGCAAGACAAGATTGCCCACCTGC
>CAIQEX010000751.1 GCA_903870955.1 uncultured beta proteobacterium | reverse complement strand
CGCGTACCACGGCGGTCGTACCCACGGCGGCCGGCACATTGCCATTGATCGATGTGGTCATCAACAAGGCGGCCCATTTGAAGAGCCGGTTCAAGCCCAACAACATCACGGCATGTTTGAAAGAGGTGACTTCGGTACGCATACCAAAGCCAGCCGAGTTGATAAAACGCAGCAGGTTGAACGACAGCATGGGGTCGTGCTTGAGCACTTCCTCAATCTCATTGGTGCTCGCCTGTTTGCGCACCAGGTCGATAAGTCGAATGATGTTGGCCTGACCCGGGTGCACCCGTTGGCCTTCCAAGAGTACCGGCTTGGCAAACCAATAGCCCTGGAACAACGTAACGCCGAGTTCCTTGACCAGGGCAAATTGCGAGTGCGTCTCGACCTTTTCAGCGATCAGGCGGGCTTGTGATTTGGCCTGTGCCAATTTCACAAAACTGCTGACGGCCTCGGGTTTGAGTACGGAAAGATCAAACTTGATGAAGGACGCCAGTGGCAACCAGGACTCATACGATCGCGTCAGGATCGAAAAGTCGAAGGCCAAGCGAAAACCGCGCCGCTGCAGTTGCTGCAGACTGGGCAGATGGTTGGCAATTTGATCCACCTGTGAGAGAGGGAGCGGCGGAATCTCCAGCACCAGGCGTTCAGGCGCCACCAGGTCCAGATGGCCACCGGACAAGCTGTCATGGGTGCAATTGATAAACAGGGTTTTGCGATTGGCCAGGGAGTCGTTCTCGGCCATGGATAGCGCATTGAAAAGCAGCTGCGCGTCGCTGGCCGCATTGTGCTCATGGGTTTGAAGCGAGCGGTCGAAAAGCTCATAGCCGAAGACCTTGCGTGATTCATCCAGAATAGCCTGCCGCGCTATTGCCCTGTTAGCGCCGGTGTTCGGTTGCGTCATGGGATGTGGGGCTGAGTTTGCGGTCATCGATGGGTTTCAGGCGGTTCTATTTTTCCATTCTAGACCGTGATCTCTGGCGCGGTTTGTAGGGGCATTCCAATGGAGGGCAACGCGTCCAATTCTTCCTGGGTAAAGCCAGCGAGTTTGCGGGCGGCCAGATTGAAGGGTGGCTTCAGGCTGGGGCCGCCATGCTGCAGGGCCGCCTGGCTGTGGAACTGGGCGCTGTTGAGACCCTTACGCACACACAACCAGTGGTACCAGTGGTTGCCAATGGCCACATGCCCCACTTCCTCGCGCAGGATGGTGTCCAGGATGGCGACCGCCTGCAAGGCAGCCGGACTGGCCACTTTGCGCAACTTGGCCTGGATGATGGGCGTGGCGTCCAGACCGCGTGCTTCCAATGTGCGCGGTACCAGGGCCATGCGGGCCACCACGTCATGGCGGGTGTTCTCGGCCATGGTCCACAGTCCATCGTGCGCCGGAAAATCGCCATAGCCGTGGCCCAGAGTGGCCAGGTGTTCGGCTAGCAGGGTGAAATGCTGCGATTCTTCAAAGGCCACGCGCAGCCAGTCGCGGTAGTACTCCTCCGGCATATCGGCAAAACGCCAGGCGGCATCCAGCGCCAGGTTGATGGCATTGAATTCGATATGGGCAATGGAATGGACCAGCGCGGCGTGACCTTCGGCGGTGTAGGGCGAACGCCGGGGTACCTCTTTGGGCAGAACCAGCAGTGGCAACGCCGGGCGACCCGGTTGGCTCGAAAGTTCCAGTTGACGGTCAGTCGCAATCGTCAGGGACGCGCGTTCGGCCCACAGGCTTTGTACTGCCGCAACTTTGGCAACCGGGTCCGCAAGGGTGAATGCGGCGAGGGCGCCCAAGCGCAACTCTTGTGGTTCCCTGATTTGCCGTGTTTCTATCATCCCTACAATTCTAGGCAATCCGCAATAAAGGAACCGAAATGGCCGTGTATGAATTGGATGGCGTCGCACCCCGCATGGGTAAAGATGCGTGGGTTGCCGACAGCGCGCAGGTGATGGGCAACGTGGAGTTGGAGGCGGACGTGAGCGTCTGGTTCGGCACCGTGATTCGGGGTGACACCGAAGTTATTCGCATTGGGCGTGGTTCCAATATTCAGGACCTGAGCGTGTTGCACGCGGATATCGGCAAGCCGTTGACGATTGGTGAGAATGTGACCGTGGGTCACAAGGTCATGCTGCATGGCTGTACCATCGGCGACGGCTCCCTGATCGGGATCGGGGCGATCGTGCTCAACGGAGCGAAGATCGGCAAAGGATGCATTGTTGGCGCAGGGGCCTTGGTAACCGAGGGCAAGGAATTTCCTGACGGCAGCATGGTCATTGGCAGCCCGGCCAAGGCGGTGCGTGAACTGACGGCAGAGCAGCAGCAGGGTCTGCGCTGGAGTGCGCAGCACTACATCGAGAACGCCCGGCGCTTTCGCGACGGACTCAAGCAGATTGCATAAACCCGCAGCACCCCAGGTGCTGCAATAACCGGAGTGGTGCATGTCTGAATTGCACAAGTTTTTATTTGACGGCTTGCCCGTGCGCGGCGTGTTGGTGCGTCTGACCGATGCCTGGACGGAGATATTGCAGCGCCGCGCCAGCAACACCTTGACCGGCGCCTATGCGCCGGAAGTGCGCGACATGCTTGGCGAAATGACGGCTGCTGCGGCTTTGATGCAGGCCAATATCAAGTTCGATGGTTCCTTGGTATTGCAGATTTTTGGTGACGGTCCGGTCAAGGTGGCCGTGGTGGAAGTGCAGTCCGACCTGGCACTGCGCGCCACGGCCACGGTGCAGCCCGCGGTGGAGACTGGAGCCACACTCAGCCAGATGGTCAACGTGCGCAATCTGGGCCGATGTGCCATTACGCTGGACCCCAAAACCAAGTTCCCGGGTCAGCAGCCTTACCAAGGCGTGGTGCCTTTGTT
>CAIQEX010000750.1 GCA_903870955.1 uncultured beta proteobacterium | reverse complement strand
CCAGCGAGCGCGTGACTTTGCCAATGTTTGCCTTTGGCAGTTCACTGCGTTTATCTGTAGCAAATTGAGCCAATAGTCGTCGGCAGAAGTTCCGGACAGAGGCCTCGTTTTGCTACCAGCTAGCCATTAATTTTCGGGTTGTTTGTGACGGGCTGCCCGCAGTGTGAGGGCAGCCCGGTCCTTGGGTCAGAACTATCTGAATCGCAGTACGTAACTGATTGCGATCGCGTGCACCGAATAATTCGGGCTCTGCTCATAGCTGGGCAGCAATTGCGTTAGTCCACCCGCCTGCATACCGTCATAAGCCCAGTCTTGTGAATACATATAACTGTAGGCATAGCCCATACGCACGGTACGCATCTTGTCCACTGCGTAGTCAGCCGTCACGTGCAAGTCGAAAGTTTTCGTTGTGACTTTGGGCAGCGACGTAGCAGGAATATAGAAGGCGGCGATGGTTCCGACTGGCGCACCGGCCACGGCTAACGGGTTGTTCACATAGTTGCCGCCACCAAACGCGGTATCGGTGACCGCGTGCGTCACGCTGATATCGCCCTTGAGCTGCAGTTTCCCGGCCAACAATCCCTTGGCGTTGAAGGCCACGCCCAGCGTGTCGATCTGGTCATGCAAATCGGCCGTCCAGTTGTTGCAAGGGTCTGTCTTGTTGTTCAGATTGCGTGCGGCGATGGTGCTGTAGCAGCCGCCCGAAATCGCGGTAAAGCCGCCTACATTGGCCGCGTTACTGTTGGCGGTGTAGGTGTTGCCTGCGCTCTTGGTGTGCTGATCTTCCAGAGTGTAGAAGGCACTCACGCCCAAGTCCTCGCTAGCCTGGTAGTTGGCATCCAGGTTCAGCGACCAACCGTTGGCTTCTTTCAAACCATAGACTGAATTGGCGTAGTCGTCCTTGTGGGCTTTGACGCCCGCCTGTACGGCCCACTCTTCACTGGCTTGCCAGTTAATGGCAGCCTTGAATTTGTCCTGGTTGCGGTCCGCCATGTTGTATTGCCGCAGGCCTGGTAACTCGCTGATGCGGTTTTCATTGCCGTAGAGCGCGTTGGACAGTGCATTGTTGTTAGGAAAGAAAAATGCCAGTGCCGAGCCGACCGGTGCTACCGGATTGAAGCCCGAATTGGGACCCCAGCCGTTCAGGCCATTGGCCAGCATCGTGCCGTAAGCAGTGGCGCCGCCGGGCGCGCCGGTTGGACTCACATTGGCATAGGGCACAAATGACAGAAAGGCATTCTCGTTATATTTGCTAATGGTGCGGCTACCGTGCTCATAACCAATGCGACCACTCAGGTTCTCAATCGTATTATTTCGGTATTCCAGTCGCAGAATGTTGTCTTCCGTATTGGCGGCTTCCACGCAGCTAATCCAGGAGCCGTCACACCACCGGTCCGTGCCCTGATATTCATAGCCGGCTTTGACGGCTTGGCCCTTGGCCAGGCGGTAATCCGCATCCAACCCGAGCTTGTTGACACGTTTGCTGTAAGGCGTGTTGGCGTTGGCGTTTTGCGCTACCACAGCACCGTTGAAGCTGTTTAACGGTGCAATCGGCTGGTTGCTGTCGGAAAACTGAAAGGTGTTTACCGGCGTATGGTTTTCGCGTGCGTCGTACTTGTAAACCGCGGCAAGCTGCAAGTCCGGCGTCGCGCGTCCGGTCAATTTCAAACTCAAGGTCTTGCTTTCAACCACCGCATTCGCTGTGGATACCGGTACCACGGGTGTGGTGGCATCGCTCATCAGATGCTCGTTCTGCGTGCTGCGTCCCAGTGCGGCGTCGACCACCAGTCGGGTGTTGCGCGTGAAGTCGTAGCCGCCGGTGAAGTTCAACTGGTGAAAGTCGTTACTTGGCGCACTGCTGATGGTGTTGCTGTTGGGCGCCGTGAGTTTGCCCCAGTTCTGCCACGTCATTCCATCCACATGGTTGCTGAAGAATGATCCGTAGTAACCCAATTGCATAAAGCTGTGGTCGCCGGTGTAGTGCATAGCTACATCAACCTGCTCGGTGCTCTGGTCAATCAGGTCCGGAATGATGTTGGAGATATCGCCACCGGTTTGTCGCGAAGAAACACCCATGGGCTTGAGCCCATTTTTATCTTCGTGGCGGAAGTCCGCTTTCAGCTCCCAGCGGGGATCGACCAATACGCTAAAGCCCACATCCGTTCGTTTGCGCTTGGTCGCCAGATCGACTTCATGGAACGCAGGCGCGTCTGCAGCAATCAATGCGTTGGAGGTCGCTAAATTAGCCCCTGACGGTGCAGTCGGCACGCCCGCAACGATGGCAGGCGAAGCCGCCACATCCGGTGACAAGCCGCGAGCATTGGGCGTGGTGCCACTGATTCGGGGTACCACCGGTATCACCCAATTGCCAGGCAGGCTCAAAGTTTTGGAGCCTGTGCCCTGGTAGGGAGTCTGATAACTATCCGAGCGATTGCGGCGAATTTCGTCGTAGTCCAGGTGAACGCGGAAGTCCCCCTGTTTACCGTATTCCACGCTCAGGTCTCTGCTATCCAAGCCCAGGTCGTTGGCCTGCACGCGCCAGCGGGTGGCGTCCTCGCTGTCGTAGCTGGCACCTCCGCGCAAATCGACATTGCCCACGCCGTAGGCGCCATCTTTCTGCAGGCCGTTGTATTCACCGGCCTTGAATGAACTGCTGCCTACGTAGCCAACGCCCACTTCCACGCTGCTGCTGTGCTGCGTCAACTCAAGCGTTTCGGGATTGGCTGCAGTGTCTGCTGCCTGTGTGCTTGAAATATGCGCCATGCCAAGCAGCGCGACATGCACCGCCCAACTCAGTGTGCGTACAGAGAATGCTTTTTGAATGATTTTCATGTTGATCTCCTGAGTCGCTCAACGCAAGTATTTCGAACCGCCCACATGGTTGGAACCATGGATCAGTACGTGACAGTTCATGCAGTTGCGTGCGTTTAACTGTGCCCGTGGCGCTGCAGAAGCCAGGGGTGCGTTGCCATTCACCGTGGTGACATTGCCGCCGGGCAGATTGCCGCCACTGTTGACCTGGTTTGCGTGGTCACCGCTATGGCAGTCCTGGCACAACCAGGGCGTACGCTGCTTGAGCAAAGTGGGGTTTACCGAGCCATGCGGTGTATGGCAATTGCTGCAGTCGTCGGTTACTGGACCGTGTTCCCACAGGAAGGGACCGCGCTTCTCGGCGTGGCAGCTGTAGCAGGTTTCGTTGACAGAGCGCTTGACTAGCAAGTGGTCTGCAGTAGAGCCGTGCGGGTTGTGGCAGTCGCTGCAGGCGATCTGGCCGGCTGCAATCGGGTGCGTCGAGTTACGGTGAATCTGCGCACGTTGCTCCTTGTGGCAGGCGAAGCACACCTCGGTTTGGGTCTGCTTGCTGAGCACCGGGTCATTGCGCACATGGACCTTGTGGCAGTCCGCACAGACGACGTCGCGTCCCGCATGTTCGCTGCCAGCCCAATGCGCACGCGCACCACTTTTGTGACAGTTCAGGCAGGTGCCCGTCTGTTCGGCAGCGTCCGACGGCGGATAGGCACCACCGTGTCCAAATTGCACATCGGTGGCAGCCCGTCCGCTTTGGTTGGGGTCACCTTTCATATGTTTTTCACTGGCGCCGTGACAGGACTGGCAAGTGGGCGTGCGGGCGTCAGCCTTCACGCCATGGCGTGTTTGGTAGATGGATAACACGGGTTTGGCTTCGGTGTAGTCGTGGCAACGTGTGCACACCGCATCCTCTTTCAGGGCCTCAGCGGCGGTTGCAGCGTGCAAGTGCGGCACAGCAAGCAAACCGACGGCCATGGAGGCTGCTAGCAGCCAATTTCTAAATCGCGCAAGTTTCATTTTTCGATCCCTGACGGGGTTATTTATAGAGAGAGAATCCAGGACACGAGGTTCTTGATTTCGACCGGGTCCTTGCTTTTAACTATCTTGTGGTT
>CAIQEX010000749.1 GCA_903870955.1 uncultured beta proteobacterium | reverse complement strand
TGCCAAGCTGATGCGTGCGTTGCGCAAGCTGCTGGATGCCGGGCATTCGCTGGTGGTGATTGAGCACAATCTGGATGTGATTCGTGCCTCGGATTGGCTGATTGATTTGGGCCCTGAAGGCGGCGAGGGCGGTGGCCATGTGGTGGGTGTGGGCACGCCGGAAGAGATGCTGCTGCACCCGACTTCGCATACCGGCAAAGCGCTGCGGGATTACGCGGCGGCCATGGGTGTGGTGCACGAAGTGCGCGAGTTTTTTGCGGCGGATGCATACCTTGATACCACTTCGCGCGCTGCGGCAGAAGGGGTTGGTGGGCAAGCGCAGCAAAAAGCAGTCCGGCCGGCGTTGGACAACAACATCCGCATCGTCAACGCCAAGGAACACAACCTCAAGTCGTTAAGTGTGGACATTCCGCGGGGCAAGTTCAGCGTCGTGACCGGCGTTTCGGGCTCGGGCAAATCGACACTCGCTTTTGACATCTTGTTCAACGAAGGTCAGCGGCGTTATCTGGAATCGCTCAACGCCTATGCGCGCTCCATCGTGCAACCGGCAGGGCGGCCAGAGGTGGATGCGGTGTACGGCATTCCGCCGACCGTGGCGATCGAGCAGCGGCTCTCGCGCGGTGGGCGCAAGTCCACCGTGGGCACCACCACCGAGGTCTGGCATTACCTGCGCCTGCTGTATGTGAAGCTGGGCACGCAGCACTGCTTCAAGGACGGTGCGGCGGTGCAACCGCAGTCGGCAGACAGCATCGCCGCACAGTTGCTCAAGACCTATCGCGGCCAGCACATTGGTCTGTTGGCGCCTCTGGTGATTGGGCGCAAGGGGGTCTATACCGAGCTGGCCGATTGGGCGCGTCCGCGTGGCTTCACGCATCTGCGGGTGGATGGCAATTTTCTGCCCACCAATGGCTTTCCACGGATTGACCGCTTCAAGGAACACAACATCGAGTTGCCGGTGCTCAGCCTGGACATCACGCCTGCCAACGAGGCTGCGTTGCGCAAAGGCCTGGCTGATGCGCTGACGCATGGCAAGGGTGTGGTGCAGGTGCTGAGCGACTTGGGTGGATTGCGTGCGGCCATGCTGGCCGACACGCCCGCCGCAGGCATTGGCAAGCTGCAGGCTTTCTCGACCAAGCGGGCCTGCCCGGTGTGTTCCACCTCGTATGCTGAATTGGACCCGCGCCTGTTCAGCTACAACAGCAAACATGGCTGGTGCCCGGACTGTGTCGGCACCGGTGTGGCGCTGACCAAAGAGCAGCGCAAGGTGTTTGACGACTCCGTCAAGGACGACGACAACCAGGGCCGCGAGCAGACCTTTGCCGAGGCCGACGTCGAAGACCTGCATGACGCCACCTGCCAAACCTGTCAAGGCACGCGCCTGAACACGACGGCGCGTGCGGTGCAGTTCGCCGGCATCGGCATCACCGATGTAGCGCGACTGTCGGTTACCGATGTGCGCAAGTGGGTTGAGACATTGCAGTTGGTCGGTGGCCTGACACAGCGCGAAAACGACATTGCGCGCGACCTGATTCCCGAGATCAAGAGCCGCCTGGAGTTCATGGAAGAGGTGGGCCTGGGTTATCTGACGCTGGACCGTGGTGCACCCACACTGAGCGGTGGTGAGGCGCAACGTATCCGCTTGGCAGCGCAGCTCGGCAGCAATTTGCAGGGTGTCTGCTACGTGCTGGATGAGCCGACGATTGGTCTTCACGCCCGTGACAACAAAATTCTGCTGGGTGCTTTGCAACTGCTGAGCGACAAGGGCAATACGCTGGTGGTGGTGGAGCACGACGAAGACACGATTCGCGCCGCCGACCACATCATCGACATCGGCCCGAGTGCCGGTAAGCGCGGTGGTCAATTGGTTGCGCAGGGTTCTGTGAGCGATGTGCAGGCGGTGTCGGCGTCGCAGACCGGGCGTTACCTGTTGCACGCGATTCGCCATCCTCTAGGGGATCGTCGGCATGTGGTGTCTTACCTGGATTCTTTGGCGCTGGACGTTGCAGC
>CAIQEX010000748.1 GCA_903870955.1 uncultured beta proteobacterium | reverse complement strand
GTTTCAGGATGTGCTGCAAAAGTGGCTGGTAGAAAGCCTTGTGCCCGACAACATCGCGCGCCAGGTGCTGGGCTATCTGAACCAGTTTGCCGGCAAGGCCAGCAAACTGGGGGTCGCCGGTCTGGCCGTTCTGCTGGGTAGCGCGCTGGCGTTGATCTTTACGATTGACCGCACGCTCAACAGCATCTGGCGCGTGCGCGCACGGCGACCGTTTGGCCAGCGTGTGCTGATTTATTGGGCCGCTATCACCCTGGGTCCACTGGTTTTGGGGGCGTCCCTGAGCATGACTTCCTACGCATTGTCGGCATCCAAGGGCGTGGTGGGTGCCATGCCCGGCGGCGTGAGCCTGCTGTTGGATGTGTTGCAGTTCTTGCTGGTGGCAGGTGGCATGGCGGCGATGTTTCACTATGTGCCCAACACCTTTGTGCGCTGGGGCCATGCGTGGATGGGAGGCCTGTTTGTTTCGGCCTGCATGGAGGTGGCCAAAAAACTTTTGGCGTTCTACCTGAGTCAGGTGCCGACCTACTCCGCGGTGTACGGTGCCTTTGCCACGTTGCCGATACTGCTGGTCTGGATTTATGTGGCCTGGGCCATCGTGTTGCTCGGCGCCGCATTGACGGCTTACGTGCCGAGTCTGATCGCCGGAATTCCGCGGCGGCGCACGGGCATGGGGTGGCAGTTTCAACTTGCGCTGGAAGTGTTGCGTGAGTTGGATCAGGCGATTTCCCAGCCGGAAAAGGGCAAGACCATGGCCCAGCTTTGCACCACGCTTTCCGTGGACGCACAGCGCGTGGAGCCCGTGGTCGAGGGCCTGAAGGCAATCGACTGGATTGGCCAACTCAACGAGGCGGATAACTACGGTGCCGAAGCCCGTTTTGTGCTGCTGGCGCAGCCGGATCAGGTAACGCTGGAGCCATTAATGCAGATTCTGCTGCTGCCGCGCACTGCTGCGACCGAGAAGCTCTGGAGTCACGCGCACTGGCCAACTATCACGTTGCGGGCGGTCCTCTAACATTACAAAATGTTACAAAGTGGAGTGGGAAAAAATGGTCGAATGTTGATCGGTTTTTTCAAACATTCATAGGAGAGGCAAAAGATGACTGCTTTGGCATTAGAAACTTTTCGGTTTGATCCACAGACCTGCATTCCGCAAGCACAGCCCAAATTCAAAGGTGCGGTGACACCCGAATCATCCGCCTTGGACGTGATGACGGACCTCGCCGTGATCAAGGCGGAAACCATCGCCCCCGAAATAACGCTCCCTGAGGCTGAGAAAGTCATGATTAACCGGGGTGTGCGGGCGCTCTTCGTGACCTCCAATTTCCCCTGTATCGATGGCCTGGTTACGGCCGCAGACATTCTTGGCGAGAAGCCCATGAAGGTGGTCACCGAACAGGACATCAAATTTCAGAATTTGACGGTGCTGGACGTGATGACCGATTTGTCCCACCTGGATGTGGTGGATTACGACGAAGTAAAGACCGCAACGGTGGCCAACCTCATCGCTACTTTTGCCAAACTCAAGTGCACCCACATACTCGTAGTGCAAGCCGCGAAGATACAGGGGCCCGCGCGGATTCGCGGTGTCATCTCGCAAACCCAACTGGAACGCCAGTTGTCCAGCAAAGCCACAAGCTGGTGAACTTTGCTGTGGAGCTTTAAAAGCTGAGGGCTTAGGGCTTCAAAAAATCCACCAACGCTTTGAGCATGGCCTCTGGCGTTTCGGTCATCTGATGGTGGCCTCCGGCAAGCATCACGACGCGGGCGTTTTTGGCTTTGGCGAGCAGGCTCCTGGCGGCTTTGGGCGGCGTCATCTGGTCTACATCTCCCAGCACAAACAGCGTCGGGCAGGTCACCCTTTCTATCGCCACTTCCCCATTGCGGTAGCTGTCGCAGGCCACAAAGCCGGTGTGGAACAGGTTGACTTCGCTGTTGCTGGCCAGCACATGTTTGCCGAGTGCCGTGGAGGCACCAAAAATCCAGGTTCCGGGTCCGAGTGCCGAAGGCGGTGGCGCCAGCGTGGAGCGCGAAAACACGTTCACCATCTCCAGCGCTTTCATCGGGTCATTCAGCGAGGATTCAATCAGGATGGGTGAGACCTGCATCGGGTAGGCACAACCAACCAGCACCAGTTGACTGATGCGGGCGGGTGCCTTTGATGCGGCTTCCAGCGCCACCAAAGAGCCAAAACTATGGCCCACCAAGGCGGCGTTGGTCACGCCTGCTGCGTCCAGCAAGGCCAGTACCCAATCTGCGGCTTCCTCGACCGAAGTGGCCGGCGTGCCGCCACTGCGGCAATGGCCCGGCAAATCCAGGGCCAGCACGTTCCAGCCGTGGTTGGCAAGGTAGCGGCTTTGCAGAATCCAGACGCTGTGGTCGTTCAGCACGCCATGAATCATGACCACCGTGGGCTTGGCGGCATCAAAGGTCTTGCCGCCGGTATAGCAGTAGAGCTTCGCGTTGTTGACGGTGATGTGCATATCAGGCTCCGGCTTTCTCGGCGGCACGCAGGGCACGCTTCAGGTCATCCAGCAAATCGTCTGCCTCCTCCAAACCGATGGAGAGGCGAATCGTGCCCTGGCTGATGCCGCCCTTGGCCAGCGCTTCATCATCCATGCGGAAGTGGGTTGTGCTGGCCGGGTGAATCACCAGGCTGCGGCAGTCACCCACATTCGCCAGGTGGCTGAACACCTTGAGGGCTTCCACAAAGGCCTTGCCCTGTGCGCGCGAACCCTTGATGTCAAAACTGAACACCGAACCGGCCCCGCGTGGCAACAGTTTTTGCGCCAGCGCATGGTCCGGGTGGCTTTCCAGCATCGGGTGGCCCACGCGTGAAACCAGTGGGTGTTTGGACAGAAACTCCACCACGCGTTGGGTGTTGCGCATGTGGCGCTCCATGCGCAGCGACAGGGTCTCGATGCCTTGAAGAATCAGCCAGGCGGAGTGGGGGCTTAAACAGGCGCCAAAGTCGCGCAGACCCTCACGTCGCGCGCGCAACAAAAAGGCGCCGACCGTGGCCTCTTCGGTGAACACCATGTTGTGAAAGCCCTCGTAGGGGGCACTGAGTTCGGGGAATTTTCCGGACTTGTCCCAATCAAAGCTGCCCCCATCCACCACCAGGCCACCGATGACGGTGCCGTGGCCGCTCAGGAACTTGGTGGCTGAGTGATAAACCAGATCGGCCCCTTGGCCAAAGGGCTTGACCAACCAGGGCGAAGTCAGGGTCGAGTCCACAAGCAGCGGCACACCGTTCTCATGGGCAATGGCCGAGACCTCGGGCGTGTTCAGCACGTCAAGCCCGGGGTTGCCCACGGTCTCGCCAAAAAACAGCTTGGTGTTGGGCCGCACGGCGGCGCGCCAACCGTCGAGGTCGCCGGGTTTGACAAAGGTGGTCTCGATCCCAAAGCGGCGCAGCGTGTAGTGCAGCAGGTTTTGCGAGCCACCATACAGCGCGGTGGAGGCGACGATGTGGCTGCCGGCACCCATCAGCGTGGCAATGCACAGGTGCAAAGCAGCCTGACCACTGGCCACCGAAATCGCTCCCACGCCGCCTTCCAGCGCGGAAATACGCTGTTCCAGCACCGCATTGGTCGGGTTGCTGATGCGTGAGTAGACATGTCCCGCACGTTCCAGATTGAAGAGCGAGGCGGCATGGTCGCTGGACTCGAAAACAAAGGATGTGGTGAGGTGAATCGGCACCGCGCGGGCGCCTGTGGCGTCTGGTGTGGCGCCCGCATGCAGCGCGAGGGTATCGAATCCGGGGTCGGCGTAGCCTGCCATGTTTATCTCCACCTGTTTGTGTTCGGGAATTGCGCAATAAGCTGCACATTGTGGGCTATATTCATGGACCCGATTCCCAATACGAGACACTAGGAAACACCATGCAAGTTAGCGATATCCTGCGCGTCAAAGGTGGCACGCTTTTCACTGCACATCCCGATGAGCCGCTGTCAGGCGCTCTGGACCTGATGGCTGAAAAAGACATCGGGTCGCTGGTGGTGATGGAGCATGGTGAATTGGTCGGCATGCTGACCTTTCGTGAAGTCATTCAGACGTTGGTAAAAAACGCCGGCAGCATTGGCAACACCAATGTTCGCGCCTCCATGGACACCACGCCGCTGACCTGCACCATGGAAACCGACATGGACGAAGTGCGCCGCATGATGCTGGACCGCCACGCCCGCTACATGCCGGTGATGGATGACCGCATGCTCATGGGGGTGATCAGCTTTTACGACGTCGCCCGCGCGGTGGTGGACAGCCAGAACTTTGAGAACCAGATGCTCAAGGCCTATATCCGCGACTGGCCCGAAGGCGAAGCCCCGGCGGCTGACTAAACCACGGCCGCGGCAGGCTGCGCCGCCTCTGGGATAATCCCGGCATGAGCGGCAATACCTTCGGACATTTATTCGCAGTCACCAACTTTGGTGAATCCCACGGCCCGGCCATTGGCTGTGTGATTGACGGCTGCCCCCCCGGCATGGAGTTGAGTGAGGCCGACATCCAGATCGATCTGGACCGTCGCCGCCCCGGCACCAGCCGCCATGTGACCCAGCGCAACGAACCCGATGCGGTGCAAATCCTGAGTGGCGTGTACCAGGGCAAGACCACCGGCACTCCGATTGCGCTGTTGATCCAGAACACCGATCAGCGCAGCAAAGACTACGGCAACATCCTGGAAACTTTCAGGCCCGGTCACGCCGACTACAGCTATTTTCAGAAATACGGCATTCGCGACCCACGCGGCGGTGGCCGCAGCAGCGCCCGCCTGACCGCACCCATGGTGGCCGCTGGTGCCGTGGCCAAGAAGTGGCTTAAAGAAAAATACGGCACCGAGTTTCGCGGCTGCATGACGCAGGTGGGCGATGTGCCGATTGCCTTCGAGTCCTGGGAGCACGTGCCCAACAACCCCTTCTTCGCGCCTGTGGCTGATGTTGCCGCACTGGAAGACTACATGGATGCGTTGCGCAAGGCGGGCGACTCTTGTGGCGCACGCATCCGGGTCTCAGCGTCCAACGTGCCGGTGGGCTTGGGCGAGCCCTTGTTTGACAAGATGGATGCCGACATTGCCTACGCCATGATGGGTATCAATGCCGTCAAGGGCGTGGAAATCGGCGCCGGGTTTGCCAGCGTATCGCAACGCGGCACGACCCACGGCGACTCACTGACGCCAGCAGGCTTTGCCAGCAACAACGCCGGTGGCGTGCTGGGCGGGATCAGCACCGGGCAGGATCTGGAGGTGAGCATTGCCATCAAGCCGACCAGTTCGATCATCACGCCACGTGATTCGATTGACTCGGCTGGCAATCCGACCCAGGTGGTGACCAAAGGGCGTCACGACCCTTGCGTGGGCATCCGCGCCACACCGATTGCCGAGGCCATGCTGGCCTTGGTGGTGATGGACCATGCGCTTCGGCACCGTGCGCAATGCGGTGATGTGCAGGTGAGCCTGAAGCCGATTGCCGCTAGCCTGTAATCGCTGGCACGTTCCTTTTCAAACCGGCGTTTAGCGCTTGGGGCGCAGGGGTGAATCCCCCACGATGCCCCAGCCCGATGAGCCCAGGCCGGTACCGCTGCTGGATCCCAGTGGGGGCTGTTCGTTAATCTGGTTCTGGTCGACGTACCAGAGTGCCAGACCCGTCCCGCCGACGAGGATGACAAAACCTATGGCAAGTTTGAGCACAGTGACCCAGAGCTTGGGTTCATCGTCATGCTGTGCCTTTTTTTCCATCTAAACGCTCCCGAAAAGTCTTTTGTCGAAGGACGTTTATTTTCCCCTGTGGCATGCCTAATGCCAAGCAAGTATGCATTTCAATCACGAAAAACATACTAAATGAACACTGGTAGGTATAAATCCTAAGTCCGTAGTGAAATTAAGTACTACAACATGGGCTGCAAGTATCGTTCGCGCATCAGTGAGTCGGTATCTTCCGTCTGTCAGTGCTGGCTGCACGAAAGCATTGAACAAAGCATCTCACTTAAACACTCTGGAGACATAGACATGAAACTCAAAACCCGCGTTGCATTGGCTGCAAGCCTGGTGGTATCCCTGTGCGGCCTGTCGGCCTCGGCCACCGAACTGGTGATTGCCACGGTGAACAACGGCCACATGATCGAGATGGAAAAGCTCAGCAAAAACTTTGAGCAAGCCAATCCCGATATCAAGCTCAAATGGGTCACGCTGGAAGAAGGCGTGTTGCGCCAGCGCGTGACGACCGACATCGCCACCAAGGGTGGCCAGTTTGATGTGATGACCATCGGCATGTACGAAACCCCGATCTGGGGCAAAAAGGGCTGGCTCAAAGAACTGAAGGCAGACGCCAGTTACGACGCAGACGACATCCTGCCCGCCATGAAAAATGGTCTGTCGGTGGATGGCAAGATGTTTGCCGCCCCCTTTTATGGCGAAAGTTCGATGCTGATGTACCGCAAGGACCTGACCGACAAGGCCGGTATCAAGTTTGAAGGCCGCCCCACCTGGGATCAGGTGCGCGATGCTGCCGCCAAAATCAATGACCCGAAGAACGGCGTGTACGGTATTTGCCTGCGCGGCAAGCCGGGCTGGGGCGACAACATGGCCTTCCTGTCCACCATGGCCAACAGCTTTGGTGCCCAGTG
>CAIQEX010000747.1 GCA_903870955.1 uncultured beta proteobacterium | reverse complement strand
GCGGCTTTGATGCAGGCCAATATCAAGTTCGATGGTTCCTTGGTATTGCAGATTTTTGGTGACGGCCCGGTCAAGGTGGCCGTGGTGGAAGTGCAGTCCGACCTGGCACTGCGCGCCACGGCCACGGCCACGGTGCAGCCCGCGGTGGAGACTGGAGCCACACTCAGTCAGATGGTCAACGTGCGCAATCTGGGCCGATGTGCCATTACGCTGGACCCCAAAACCAAGTTCCCGGGTCAGCAGCCTTACCAGGGCGTGGTGCCTTTGTTCGATGACCATGGCCATCCGATTGAGAAATTGAGTGCTGTGTTGGAACATTACATGCTGCAAAGCGAGCAACTCGACACCACACTGGTGTTGGCCGCCGATGACAAGGTAGCGGCAGGCTTGCTGATTCAGCGCCTGCCCATGGCCGGTGCGGGAAATCTGGCGGGCAGCATGGTGTCCAAAGAAAATGAAGACCAGATTGGGCTGAACGAAAACTACAACCGCATCGCCGTGCTGGCTTCGAGCCTAAAGCGCGATGAACTGCTGACGCTCGATGTCGAAACCATTTTGCGGCGCTTGTTTTGGGAAGAAAGTATCACCCGCTTCGAACCGCTGATCGGGGAGACAGCGCCACGCTTTGCGTGCAACTGCAGCCGTGAGCGTGTCGGCAGGATGATTGCGGGCTTGGGCCGTGAAGAGGCTGAAGAGATCATCGCCGAACGTGGCGATATCGAGGTGGGCTGCGAGTTTTGCGGTCTGCAATACCGCTTTGACCCGATCGATGCGGCGCAGTTGTTTGTCGATGCCGTGCAGGTCATTAGCCCGGGAACTGAACCCCAATAATTTTCACCCTATTTGGGCTGCAGAAGGTCGTTGAACAGGCGGTGTTCGCATTCAGGGTCTGAGCATTTTTCGCAAGGCCAGCGCCAGCGGCTTGGCGTGCGTGCGGCGGTTATGGGTTCGCGGAGATGAAAACGGATGGCTTGCAGGGCGTTGGCGCTGCGCTGGGCATCGCGTCCGTAGACCGTGGTGTAGGGCAAGTTGCTCAGGGTCAGCTTTTGGCGCAGGGCCTGATCGGCCTGCCTTTGATGAGGGCCCATTCCCGGCAGGTCCAGGCCGGTGAGCAGCACCAGATTCCAAGGGCCGTCACCTGCAGTATCCGCGGGTGGAAATGCGGGGTTGTCCAACACGGCATAACCCGTGTCAGCGTTAAGCGTGCTGCCCAATTCTTGTGCCAGTCGCGTTTTCCCAGTCTGAGGTGCGCCCAATACGGCAATGCGCAGGCGGCTCATGGCGGCACGCTCTCAGTGCGCAACCTGGACAAAAATTTCGTTGTTCTTGACCATGCCCAGTTCGCTGCGGGCTTTTTCCTCAACGATTTCCAGGCCTTCTTTCAGGTCGCGAATTTCGGCCTCCAGGCGGTCATTAACCAATGTAGCCTGGGTGTTCTTGACCTTTTGACTATCCAACTCGCTTTGCAGCTTATTGACGCTTCGCACACTGCCACGCCCAAACCATAATTGCCCATGCAGCACAAGCAGCAGGGCAATCAGCAGCATGGGGACGAAGCGTTTGCTCATGCCAACTAACTATGCGTGGGGTTTTGCCGCCCGGCCGCTACAAGGCAAAACGCGGCCCCCCCGGGGGGCAGGGAGCCCCATGCAATGGGCGACCGTGGGGGCCAAGATCACTTCAGGTTGTAGAACGCTGCACGGCCAGGGTAGACGGCCACATCACCCAGGTCTTCTTCGATGCGCAGCAACTGGTTGTACTTGGCCATGCGGTC
>CAIQEX010000746.1 GCA_903870955.1 uncultured beta proteobacterium | reverse complement strand
GTGCTGACTATTGCGTACTTCGATAACTTGGGACTACCCAGACTCTCATGACCTCAAACTCCCGAACCGCCCGGTGCGGACCCGCATGCCGGGTGGTGTGGCAGGGGCGCAGTCAATAATGGCTGCCCCCTATGCCGATTGCCTCTCAATCAGACCTACAAACTGTGTGTCACCAGTTTGAAATCCGGGTCTTCGGCATAGCTTTTTACCTGGTAGCCCAGGCCGCGCATGAGCTTGAGCATGCCGCTGTTATTGGCCAGCACCAGGCCTTCAATTTCAGCCAATCCCTTGTCGCGCGCCACATCCATGATGCTTTCCATCAGGCGTGAGCCCAGACCCTTGCCATTGAAGTCATCTGCCACCACCAGGGCGAACTCGCAACTCGATTGGTCAGGATTGGTGACATAGCGCGAGACACCGACGATGCGTTCGGTTTCCGTGATGTCTCCTTCGGGCGTGGCGGTGCGCTCCTTGATGACAGCCACCAGCGCCATTTCACGGTCATAGTCGATCAGCGTGAAGCGAGCCAGCATTGAGGGCGGCAACTCGGCCATGCTCGATACAAACCGGAAGTAGCGGCTCTGCGGTGAGAGTTCACTCACCAGCTTCTTGAGCATGTGGGCATCGTCCGGATGGATCGGGCGAATGGTGTATTCGCCGCCGCCGCGCAGGGGCAAAGTTTTTTCGTAACGGGCCGGATAGGGCAGGATGGACAGATGGTGGTAGTCGCTGGCACGGCCACTGGAGGCCTGAGGCGCACTGTCGATGACGATGCGCGCATCCACCGCTACGGCGCCTGATTCGTCGACGATGATGGGGTTGATATCCATCTCGCGCAGATGCGGCAACTCACACACCATCTCGGAAACTCGCAGCAGCACTTGCTCCAGCGCATCCATGTCAATCGGGTTGGCACCCCGCCATTCGCCCAAGGTCTCGGCCACACGCGAACGTTCAATCAGGCGGTGCGCCAAGAACTGGTTCAAGGGCGGCAGTTCCATAGCCCGGTCGTTAAGCAACTCGATCATGGTGCCGCCGGCGCCAAACACGATCACCGGGCCGAAAGGCTCATCGGTGACCAAGCCGACATAGATTTCCCGGCCTCGGCGCGCATGGGCCATTTTCTGCACCGTTACGCCATTGATATGGGCCTGCGGCATGATGCGTTTGACCCGCTCCACCATGTCGTTGTAGTTATCGCGTGCACTGGTCGCGTTCATGATGTTGAGCGCCACACCTTGCACATCCGATTTGTGACTGATATCGGGTGAGTCGATTTTGAGCGCAACCGGATAACCCAGTTGCGCTGAAATCATCATCGCTTCATGCGCGTTGCGTGCCAGAACCGTGTGCGTCACGGGAATGTGGAAGCAGGACAAAAGCGTCTTGGATTCCATCTCCGTGAGTACTTTGCGGCGTTCGGCCAAAACACTTTCGATGATCAGGCGCGCGCCTTCAATATCGGGCTTGCCCAATACGGACAAGGGTGGTGGTGTCTGTTGCAGGAGTCGCTGGTTTTGGTAGAAGGTGGCGATATTGCCAAAGGCACCGACGGCGGCTTCGGGCGTACGGAAGGTGGGAATGGAGGCCTCGTTCAGCACCAGGCGTGCCTCGGTCACAGTGGCATCACCCATCCAGCAGGACAGCAGGGGTTTGCCCATGGAGCGCCGGATTTCAGCCAGCGTCTTGGCTATGCCGAGAGAATCGGTACCCGTCTTGGGTGAGAAGATGACCAGCACGCCGTCAATGGTTGCGTCATGGTCGGCCGCTGAAATGGCCGCTTTGTAATGTTCGGCAGTGGCGTCTTCGGACAGGTCAATCAAATCCGTCAGCGAAGCCAATTCAGGTATCAAGGGCTTGAGTTCAGCCGCAGCTTGGGGCGACAACTTGCCCAGATGCAGATGGATTTCATTGACCCAGTCAGCCGCCAGCACACCAGGGCCACCGCCATTGGTGACGATGGCCAAACGCTGGCCCACCGGGCGGTAGCGCGAGGCAAGGCATTTGGCGGCGGAGAACAACTCGACAAAGGAGCTGACGCGCACCGCACCTGCGCGGCGCAGTGCGGCATCAAACACATCGTCACTGCCAACAATGGCGCCGCTATGGGTTTGCGCAGCTTGGTTGCCCGCAGGTTTGCGGCCTGCCTTGAGCACAATGACCGGTTTGGCGTTAGCGGCCGAACGCAGGGCGCTCATAAAACGGCGCGCGTTGGAGATGCCTTCCAGATACACGATGATGCTTTGGGTGCGCGCATCGTTGGCCAGGTAGTCCAGCACCTGGGCGATGTCTACCGAAGTATTCGGTCCCAGCGAAACGACGCTGGAAAAGCCCACGGCATTCTTGCTGGCCCAGTCCAGCATGGAGGCGGTCAAAGCGCCGGACTGGGACACCAGCGCCAGCGACCCGGGTTTGGACAGCGGGCCGGCCACGCTGGCATTGAGTTGCAGCAGGGGGTTCTGGAAACCCAGGCAGTTGGGACCGAGCAATTGGACGTTTTCCCGCTTGG
>CAIQEX010000745.1 GCA_903870955.1 uncultured beta proteobacterium | reverse complement strand
GGTCCAGCAACTCCCGAGCCTCGGCTGCGACCTGCTGGTTTTTGCCTTCTTTGCTCAACAGACCAATCAACAAGGCGCATAGATTGATCAGGATGACTTCGCTGTTGGGCAATTTGTGCGCGGCGGTTCTGAGCAGGTTTGCACCACCCACCAGGTCGCCACTCTTGGCCAGGGTCACGCCCTGGTTATTGATCGCGACCACCTCGCTGCGTGATTCAGCAATCAGGGCCTGTCCCTCTTCCGCCAGATCATGGTCTTCAAAAATTTGTTCGATGCTTCTGGAAATTTCCGCATTCTCATGGTTGTTTTGCACCACGTTCTGCAACATGCTGCAGGCCTTGTCCTTCTTGCCCAGTTTGAACATCGACTTGGCCACATCAATGGCGACTTCGGCACTCACCTTGCCTGAGGCGTGTTCAAGCAGGCGTTCGACTTCGGCCATCGCTGCCTCGGCCTTCTCCGGTTGGCCGATCTTGTGATAAACCTCGCTTTCAGCCGCCGCAGTCTGGATGGCGGCCTCGCTGTTGTACTTGAATTCTTTTTTGCTCTGCGACAAAGTCTTCAAGGCTTCGATAGGCTCATTTTTGTCGGCAAACACCTTGGCCAGGCTGGTATAGGCGGCCGGCGTCTTGTGGGGCGAAAACTCACCAATGCGAATGGTTTTTTCAAACGCCGCCTGGGCCACGTCCAGTGCGCCATTCTTGTAGGCGGTTTCGCCCAACGCCTTCTGGCGGGTCGGCGAATTGGGAGATATTCGTACCGCTTCGCGCAGCACCTTTTCTGCTTCTTCCGATTGGCCCAGCATGGCGCAAGTTTTGGCCAACCAGTCCGAGGCTTCCATATACACCTCGTTGTCGCGTAGCACCTTGCGGAAGATTTCCTTGGCTTCCGCGTATTTCTGGTCGTGGTAGAGGATTTTGCCCATACCGGTTTGCGCCCATGGCACTTCGCGAATTTGCAGCACCGACTCAAACAGCGCCGTCGCCCCCTTGTAATCTCCGATGGCCAGCAACAGGTCACTCTTTATTCGGAAAATCTCCTGCGGATTCAATACCTTCGCCTTGAGTTGCAGGTCGCATTGGGCAATCGCCTCGGCGTAGTGCAAGGCCTTGATGGCAGATTCGATCGGCGCCAGAGATTGCTTGCGCAGGATCAGTTTCTCCAGCCGGTTTTCCAGCAAAACCTGGTTGATGGGTTTGAGCAGGTAGTCGTCGGGTTTGACCTCCGCCGCCCCCATCACCATTTCCTGGGTCTGCTCGGCCGAGACGATGACCCAAACCGTGGAGACGCCAATGTAGTTTTTTATCTTCGACTCTTCGAGTACCTGCTGGCCGTTGGGTCCGGGCCCCAGGTTGTAATCGCAAATAACGATGTCGTATTTGTTGGCGCTGAGTTGCAACAGCGCGTCACGTCCGGAACTCGCCGTGTCAATGGCGCTGATACCCATGTATTTGACGAACTCGCGAAGCATGCTGCGCATGCCCTGGAAGTCGTCAATGATCAGTACCGTGGCGTGCTTGAGTGAAAGGATCATGGCCGAAGCGTTCCTGATCCGCAATCAAGGTAATCGCACGATAAAACACCCACCGCCCAAGGTTCCGCCGTTTTCGATCATCAGGTAGCCGCGCTTGCCTCCGTTCTTGTGCAACTGCGCGACCTGGCTGCAAAAATAGAAACCCAGACCAGTGCTTCCGGTCTCAAAGTCCACGCCTCTTTCTTCTGCCACGGCTTCAGTGATGAGCATCTTTTCGGGGTAACCGCGACCGTTGTCTTCCACCCGAAGTTCCACCTGCCGGTTATGCACAAAGGCCTTGATGTGGATTTTGTCGGAGGTGTATTGGTAGGCATTGTTCAGTGCGTTGACCAGCACACCTTTGATGAGTTCGCGGTCGATGTACCAGTAACAATCGGACGGGCAATCCATGCTGATCGTGATGCCCTTGAAATCCATCATCGGCTTGTTCTGCAACATTGCTTCCTCGATGACATCCGCCACCGCGTGGTCATGGATGTGCACGGGGTAGATGGAATTGCCCATTTTGTAAAGGCTGAGCAACTCCACCAGATTGAGATTCATGCGATTGGCCTGGTAGATGACGCGCCCCAGGTCATCAAAAGTGGGGGTGTCGCCCCGTTCCCGGCATTGCAGGGCAATTTTTTCCAGCGCACTCACCTGCAGGTTGAGTGAGTTCTTCATGTCATGGATCGATGAAGCGATTAAATCGGTGAAGTTGATGTCGTCTTGCGCCATATCTGTATTTTTTCCCTGTTTGGGAACCCTTCATCTGCCAAGGGTTCATTAGCGGAACTGGGGCTCTGCCTTCCAGACCCGATACTAAACCCGGACAAGCTTAGTTTCCAGTTCTGGCGGCACTATCGGTGACATAGCCTGCCTCGGCCTTGGCCGATGCGTGGGCTGTGACGCGCGATTGCACAGTAATATTCGCCAACGACAAATAAAACCGAGAGACAATTTTTCATGAATCCTGCGATTTCCGGCCTTTGGCCCGCGCTGCTGCATCCCTTGACCCCCCAAGGTGACTTGGACCCTGTGCTGGCTATTGCCCACGCCAAAGCCATGCTGGCGGCCGGTTGTGACGGCGTGACGCTGTTTGGCACGACCGGGGAGGGCCCGGCCTTTGGTGTATCCGAGCGCATGGGTTTGCTGGACGCGCTATTGGCCGCCGGCGTACGGGCCGACCAACTGGTCGTCACCATCAGCGCCGTGGCACTGCCGGAAGCCATTGCCCTGGGGCGCCACGCGCTGGCTCGCGGCGTGCAGCGCCAGATGCTGATGCCGCCCTTTTACTTCAGGCAGCCACGGGATGCCGGCATCGTGCAGGCCGTGAGCCAGGTGGTGCGAGGGATTGACAGCGACGATCTGCGTCTGGTGCTGTACCACCTCCCGGCCATCAGTTCGGCTGGCTTTTCGCATGCAGCCATTGCTGAACTGTTGCGGCTGCACCCCAAACAGGTGGTCGCGGTCAAGGACAGCAGTGCCGATTTGCCGCACACCTTGGGTCTTGTCGCGGCCTTCCCCACGCTGTCGGTTTTGGTGGGTGCCGAGCCGCACATTGCGCCGGTCATGCAGGCGGGTGGCGCAGGAACAATCTGCGGCCTGGCCAATCTGGCGCCAAACCTCGTGCGCCGCATCGTCAGCGCCCCTGCCGCGCTTTCGGCCCCGGATGAACACCTGATGACCCGCCTGTTGGCCGTGCATGCAGTGTTCCCGGATATGCCTTTTGTGCCAGTCTACAAAGTCATGTTGGCCGAGCAAAGCGGCGAAGCCAACTGGCTCGCGGCTCGGCCCCCTTTGTGTTTGCTGGAGCCCCACGAAGAGCAGGCGGTACGCCAGAGTTACCGTGCCATTGCCGGGTTGCTGCAAGGCTGCTAACAATTCATTTCCCCCGTTCCTTTCATTAAAAAAAGCTGAGACTATGAAGACACTCCCGACTGTTTCCCATGAACCCACAGCGCCATTCAATCGCCGCAGTTTGTTGGCCGCTACGGCCGCAGCTGCGCTAACCGCCAGTGGGCTGCCTGCGCTGGCCCAAAGCAAGACTGTTTTGCGCATTTCGACCCCGGCGGTGCCGGATGACTGGCACGCCAAGATGTGGACCGTCTTCAAGGACAACCTTGAAAAAAGTGCACCGGGGGAATTCGATGTCCAGATCAACCTGAATGCCTCGCTCTTCAAGCAAGGCGCAGAACCCACCGCCATGTCGCGTGGCAACCTGGAGTTGGCCACGGTTTCGGCACAGGACATTTCCAAACAGGTACCGGAGTTCTCGATCTTCACCGCGGGCTACATCGTGCGCGACCCGGTCCAACAACAGAAGATCTTCAATGGCCCGATCGGCGCTGAGATGTTCAAGCTGGTGACGGAGAAGATGGAGATCACACCGTTGGCCACGGCCTATCTGGGCACCCGCCAGGTCAATTTGCGCGAAGTGCACAAGGTCAATGTTCCGGCCGATCTCAAGGGCATCAAGCTGCGCATGCCCGGCTCCAAGGAGTGGCTATTTTTGGGTGAGGCGCTGGGCGCCACTCCCACCCCACTGGCATTTGGCGAGGTGTATCTGGGGCTCAAGAGTGGCACCATCGACGGCCAGGACAACCCCTTGCCCTCGGTCAAGGCGGCCAAGTTCTATGAGGTCACCAAGCAGATTGTGCTGACCGGCCACCTGGTGGACGGCATCTTTATCTCGATTGCCAGCAAGACCTTCAAGGCGCTGAGCCCGGCCAATCAGCAAAAAGTGCTCGCAGCAGCCCAGGCAGCGGCGGCCTTTAACAACGAAAACCGCATCAAGGAAGAGGCCGAATTGGTGGCCTTCTTCAAAAAGGAAGGCTTGCAGGTCAGTACGCCGGATCTGGATGCCTTCCACAAAACGGTGCAGGCGGCTTACCAGAACTCTGACTACGCCAAGGTCTGGCCCAAGGGTTTGCTGGAACGCATTAACGCCACCAAGTAGCCTCACTACGTAGCCCCACCAAGAAGCCCCATCAAGTAACGCTACCCCGTGAAGTTTTTGCGCATTTTTCAGGCCGGTGCCAGGGCCATTGGCGGCGGTTTGTTCCTGACCCTGTTCGCTGTTTTTATCCTGCAGATCACGGCGCGATTTGGCTTTAACAAACCCATGCCATGGACCGATGAGGCCGCAGTGGTGCTGTATGTTTGGGTCATCCTGTGGTCAGCCGCAACCATCGTGCCCGAGCGCGAGCACGTGGTCTTTGACTTGCTGTGGAACATGGCGGGCAAGCGCACGCGCCAGGTCATGCGAATCGTGGGCAATCTGGTGGTGGGGGGCCTGGCCGCAGTCGCCTTGCCCGCCACGTGGGACTACGTGCACTTCATGCAGCGTGAAAGCACGCCGGTGCTGGGCGTCAGCTTCATGTGGGTATTTTTGCCTTTTGCGATTTTGATGCTGGCGCTGGTGCTGCGCAGCGGCTGTGCCATTTGGGGCGCCCTGCGAGGCCAGGGGCTGGACGCGGAGTTGCATCTCTCATGAGCGCCGTGCCGGGCCGCCCCAAACAAGCTCGCACCGCAGTGCAACGCACGGAGGTGTTTCTGTGAATCACGCTTTAAGCGCGTTAGCCCTGGTGCTGGTCGGAGGTATGTTGCTGCGCATGCCCATCGGCTTCTCCATGCTGGCTTCCGGTGTGGCCTATTTGCTGGTCAAAGGTCAGGACATCGGACTAGTGGCCGAACAGGTGGGCAATGGTCTGTACAACAGCTATGTGTTGCTGGCCGTGCCGATGTTTGTCTTTGCCGCCAACATCATGAATGCCGGCACGGTGAGTGAGCGCATTTTTGACTTCTGCCGCATTCTCGTGGGCCGTCTGCGCGGCGGCTTGGCACAGGTGGACATTCTGGTCAGCGTGATCTTCTCGGGTATGAGTGGCAGCGCCATTGCTGACGCGGCGGGTCCCGGTTTGGTGACTATCAAGCAGATGCTGAAGAAACCAGAATACTCCCGTGGCTTTGCCGGTGCGGTGGTCGTGGCCAGTGCCACGCTGGGGCCCATCATTCCGCCCTCGATTCCGATGGTGATTTACGCCCTGGTATCCGGCGCCTCGGTCGGCGCGCTCTTCCTGGGTGGCGTGGTGCCTGGGGCGCTCATGGCCATTCTGATGATGATCGTGGTCCACGTCATTGCCACCCGACGCAATATGCCGCGTGAAGACAAAATTCCCCTGCGCGAATGGCCGGCCATTCTGTATCGCGGTGCCTTGCCCTTGTCCATGCCCATCGTGTTGTTGGGTGGCATTTACTCCGGCGCCTTCACGCCGACCGAGGCCGCTGCCGTGGCCGCTCTGCATGCGCTGGTATTGGCCGGCGTGGTCTACCGTGCGCTCACCTGGCGCACCTTCTGGGGTGTGGTGATGGAGTCGACCCGTGGCAGCGCAGTGATCACCCTGATCTTGGCCGGCTCCTTCATGCTGAACTATGCCTTCACCTCCGAAGGGGTGCCGCAAGCCATGGCGCTTTGGGTTGACGGTATGCATCTGTCGCAGATCAAGTTCTTGCTGCTGGTCAACGTGATGTTTTTGGTGCTGGGCTGCTTTCTGGACGTCTCGGTGCTGTTGTTGGTGTTTGTGCCCATGCTGCTGCCCGCGGCCAAACTGCTCGGTGTGGACCTGGTGCATTTTGGGGTGCTGGTGGTGCTGAACATGATGATCGGCCTGATTCATCCGCCATTTGGCATGCTTTTGTTTGTCACCAAAGCGCTTACTGGGATCCCGATCGGGGAGATGATGAAGGAAGGTTGGCCCTTCCTTGTCATGCTGCTGCTCTTGCTGCTGGCGATGACGGTGTTTCCGCAAATTGTGCTTTGGCTGCCGCAAACCATGGGCTATGCCACACACTAAGACATGTGTTGAAAGGTTGTTTGTGATGAAGGCCGTGGCTACATGCTTTCTGGTGGGATGTGCACTGCTGTGCGGCCAGGTCCTCGCCGCCGATGCACCCTTGCCCCGGCGGGATTTGACTGTGGAACTGCGCCAGACCGAAGAAGGCCGCGAGGAGGGCAGCCATTACTCCGCAGGCAGTGCAGAGAACAGCACCTGGGAGCCGCAAATGGTGCAGGTCCGCAATGGGGAGAAGGCCTTGTTGCGCATGAACGACGCCATTCCCATGCAATGGACCCAGTCGGTCAGTGGGCCAGCGCCTGGCTCCGGCAAGCCCGGCGCTCCGGGCAAACCGGCGACGGGCAACGGGTCCCAGGTCAATGTCAATGTCAATGCCGGCGCAGCGACCGGCGTGACCCAGGCTTTGGTCTGGTTTGATGCCGGTCAAAGTTTTTCGGTAACACCCAAGTGGCCCGGCGGCAATAAACCAGCCATCGTGGAAATCGAAGTGCAACGCGCTGCCGTGGATCAGCGCACAGGGGCCGACTTGCCCAAGCAGACGCGCAACACAGTGTCCACCACCATTACGACGCCTTTGGCTGAGTGGGTGACGATTGCCGCCACTGGGCGGGTTGCCAAAGCCGGAACCTACAGCAGCGAGTCAGGCCTGCAGGTGCGGCGGCTGTTGCAGATGCGAGTCATGGCGCCCTGAATTGGTTTTAAGCCTCCCACACGCCTCACTTGCCACTAAGATTGCGCCATGGAAAATCTCTCACTGGCTGACGTCAATCTGGTCTTTACGACGCTTGTCGACGCCTTTCCTGACATCGTTTTTTTCAAGGACCCGTCAGGGGCATTCCTGTATGCAAATCCTGCGTTCGAGCGCTTGTACGGCTACACGCTGGAGCAGATCAAGGGAAAGACCGATTTTGATTTCCTGACCCAGGAAGAGGCTGAATATTTTGCAGCGCGTGATCGGGATGCGCTGGCTGCCGGCGACAAAACCGTTTCCGAGGCCTGGCAGTTGAATGAACTCACGGACCAGCAGGAATGCTATGAAACCACCAAGGTTCCGGTGTATTCGAAACAAGGTCAGTTTTTGGGTTTGCTGGGCATTGTCAGAAACGTGACCAGCCAGAGGCGGGCGGAAGAAGTGCTGGCGCGGGCAGAGGTGCAAGGCACCCATCCGGACTGAGCAAGACGGGCTTCGCACACCGTAATTTCTGCAGCGCTGGATGGAAGCTGCCCCAAATGGCTTATGCTGCGCGCCTATGAAAAAACAATCT
>CAIQEX010000744.1 GCA_903870955.1 uncultured beta proteobacterium | reverse complement strand
TCCTGATTGCCATAGTCGGCTGCTGTCGTCAGGCGTTCCTTAATGGCCTTGATGGTCAGAACACCGTTTGCAATGCTGGTGTTTTGCAGACGCGCATTGGCGTAATACTGTAACTCTCCGTTGTACCAGCCCGGCTGGTTTCGAAACGTGTCATAGGCCCAATTACTGCTGTCGGGCAGGCCGTTGGCATTGAACTCATCGGCCCACTTCAGCGTCATTCCTGCAGGGGCATTCGACGGCGTTACGAGAACAGGTTGGCTTGCAGTCGTGACAGGTGGGTTAGGGCTTGCATTCACCGGCGATGCAGCGACATTAGCCACGCCAGATCCCCCGCCCCCACAGCCCACAATTGCGCAAGCCACCGTGGCCCATAAAACCAGTCGCTTCACTGCAATCTTGCCAACTTGCCCGGTGCAACGTCCAGCGCTTTGCCATCGCTAAATGCAACGCGAATCGGCGCTGTCCCGGCGTTGAAGGCCAGGTAGGTTTTGCCGCCATCCGCACGCTTGAACACACTATAGAAGGTCGTGTTTGCGGTTACCGACACATCCACCGCGCCCATTTGCTGAAGGCTCAGGAGCCAGTGCAGTGCATGGCTGCGGGTGTCGCCCAACTCAAATGAACCCCAGCGGTTCCAGGCGGCAAGTCCCGCTGCGGGGTCCGCCAGTCCCAGGTACTGGGCAAAGATGTCCTGCCAGATATCGGGTGGGTTTATTTTCTTGCCACGGGATTCCCACAGCGCAATTTCGGGTTTGAGCGTTGCAACACTGCGCTTGATAAATTCCGGGTCGGTGGCCAGGTAGGTCGACGCCGTGGTGAGCGGCAGAATATTGATGCCCTTGATCTGACGCGGGTCATCAATCCACCATGTGTTGTGGGCCATCATGCCGCCGAATACCTGGCTGACTTCGACGTTTTTATATTCGGGTGGAAGCACCTTGCCATATATATCGAACCAGTAATGGTTAATGGCCTGTGTCTCGGTGGTGTAGAGATACACGCCCAGGTCGCGCAACGCGGCATCGCCATGCACTTCGGCCCACAGGATTACCCCGGCCCAGGCGTTGATGGCCTCCGATGAAGATTCCTGGTTGTTGCCCATGTCCCCCATGCCGATGCCTGAGGCCCACGAGTGCCCTTCGTAGGGATCGAAGTTACGCAGAAACGGAAAGTCTGCGCCACCGCGTCGGGGGTTCGCGATGTCGTCCACCAGAAGCTTGATCATTCCGCCCCACTTGTCATCAGCGGCCCAGGCCGGGTCACGCAGGGCGATTTCAGCCGCTGCACGTATCCAGTATCCGTAGGTGAAATGGTGGTCGTTGAGTTGCTCTACGGTGAAGAACTCTTCCGGGTAGCTGGCGACTGTGCCTTGGCCCTTGTCGTAATGGAAATAGGTGCTGCCTTCGCCGGACAGCCACTGCTCGGCGCGCCCTTTGACCAGAGTGAGGAGTTTGTCGCGTGTCTCCAGATCACCCTGTTGCTCAGCTACATCCATCAACTTGAGAATCCGCTGCAGACCTTTGCCCTGCCAGTAAGGGCCTTTGCCTTCTTCAAGCATCATGCGCCGCGCATTGCGCACATCGGCTTTTATGACATCGCGCAGTTCCCCACTGCGCGGGCCTTCGGCTACGCCCGGCCAATAGGGCACAAAACCGTTATATATAGCCGTGGTTTTGAACTCTGACGCCTCCAGCAAGCGGATGGGGCCGCGAATGCTTTCGTACGACGCACCGAGTTTGCCTTCGACCGACGGGTTGTTAAACCACTGGTGCGGATACAGGCCTAACAGAGGCCCGGCCTCCGGGCCTTCCATCGCCTTGGTCACCGCATTGAAGGTGGTCTCTACCCGACTATTCTGGCTGTCAAACTTCCAGTTCACGGCCGTGGTTTGCACAAATGCATAAGCGTGACGGGTAAACTTGGCCAGGGTTTCTGGCGTGCCATCGGGCAGTGCCGCAGCACTCACATAGCCTTTGCCGGCCGGGAGATGTGCAACCCATTCGGTATCGGAAATCTTTTCCCAACTCGAACCCTGCGCCGCGAAAAGCGCGTAGTTTTTACCCGCCACCGACAAGGCCAAGATTTTGGCCTCCGTGCCCTGAACCACCCCTTGCGCCGCTTGGGGCAAACGCAAGCGCAAGTCACCCCGACTGAGCATGACTTGCGCGTAAGGCATGCCGTGGGCCACGCTGACCTGCATGTCGTCCGCTCCACGCGACATCGAAATGTTCACCGACCAGTCCCCGGCCCCCGCCAGTTTTGCCGGGCCAGGCTCAAACGCGACGGGTGACAAAAGCAATGGCTTGCGATGTGGGTATTGAATGACCGTGTCTTTGCGCTCAGTGTCGACCACTTCTTTGGTAGGCAGCGCAAATTCCAGACCCTGCGCAGTGGTCCGAACCGTGATGGGTTGCACGAAAAGCGCCTCGGGCTTACTGCTATACAGCAGGGTCGAATACCACTGTGCACTGGGCGCGGCCCGGCTCAACATGGCTTCAGTTCGAAATTCGGCTTTGGGCACCGCACGGTCACCCGTTTTTGGTGATGCCAGATAGGTTCCCGCCCCCAACTTGACAGGCTGCGCCAAACCAGAACCCGCTCCCGCCATGACCATGCAGAGTGAAAACAGGTAGATTGGCAATCGTTTCATGGATATATCCAGCAGGTTAATCGGTACAAGTTTGAATGATATTGAAAGCGCTTTCTTTTTTCCAGAACTTTACGCTGAATCAAGGGAATACCCCAACAAGAACCGGTCCCGCGAAGAGAAATTTTTCGCCAGCATAGGGAAAACACTGTGCACGGAATGTCCGAAATGGAAGATCATAAATTCCAATTGAAAGCGCTTTCACAAATGCACTGCAGGCCTCTATCACCATGAAACTTGTACCCCACACCTACAACCGTATCCTTGCCGTCCATGCGGCAGTGGCGGTTCTTGCGTTTTCCGCCGCCGGACCCAGCCAGGCCGTTGACTTTGGTCCGGATGGCATGTTCAGTCTGAATGGCTTTGCCGAGGCCAAGGTCACGCTACAGGGCAGCTACTGTGCGCATTGCCAAGTGGCACCCGACACATACTCCAAGCAGGTTCGCATTGCTGATGCCATCATTCCAGGCAAGACCTATGGCGACGTCACAACCACCTTCTGGCAAGTGCAGCCGGACCTCTCCTTCAAATACGACCTGGGTCAGGGCTACAAGGCCGGTGGCAAACTAAGTCAACGCTGGCGCGCCCAAACAATTAATGGCAACGACGACGAAGTGCGCTATGGCGGCACGGTGGATGTGCCCGACTACTGGTACAACAAAAACCTGTCCCTCAGCCACGAAGACTACGGCACTGCGACCATTGGCTCCATGACAACGCGCGGATGGAGTGTGGCCGACTTCCCCTATGGCGGTAATGTGGGCTTGTCAGACGCCTGGGGGGCCAGCGGTGCCGGTTACGGCATGCTGTCCAACGCGATACGGGTCGCTCTACCTTTGCTCGATGTCGCGGGTGGCGACCTGTTTCTCGAAGCCAGCTATGACCAGGGAAACACCCACTTCACGCGCCTCAAACCCGAATTTTGGGAACTGTATGCGCAATACCACCGAGGCGATCTGGTGCTGGATGCTGTGCTACAGGACGCCACCAATGGTGGGCCCGTTGCTTGGGGCCATGCACCTTTCAGCGCAGTAACGCCGTTTTCACCGGATGACAAAAACCCCGCCCTCAATGGCAACCACCAGTCCACCGCCACGCTGATGGCGCGCTACCAGGCCACCAGCCAGATTGAACTCACCGCGGGCCTGCGGCGCAATGAGTGGAAGGGTGCGAGCGTGGTCTACAACCCGGTCACCGACTGGCTAACTGCTTTCAACGTGGATTTCAATAATTCAAACTTTCCCGGCTACTCGGCTGTTTCCTATGACGGCATGCTGGGCTTGCGCTACCGCATCAACAAATGGGTACTCTCCACTGGCTTGGTTTACTTGGGCACTGCCGAAACCAACAACCCCTCCGAGCGTGGCCAGAGTAACTCGGCCCTCTTCAACACCTTCAACGCCAACTATGAGTTTGGCAATGGCTGGCTGTTTGAAAGCAGCTTCGGCATGGTGCACTACAACAAGCTCGGGCTATCGCCCATGTCCATGGGTACCAACTCAACCTTCAGCAATGTGGACTCCCGCATCACGCAGGATGGCCGCTGGCTGACCATCGGCATGCTCTACGCCTTTTAAATAGACAACGACTGAGAGCCTCACCATGCGTTCCCAAACTCTGAATTCATTCCGTTCCACTGCAAACCGTTTGACGCAAGCCTTAACGGCAATTGCTGCTGCCCTGGTATTGGCTGCCTGCGGTGGCGGTGGAACCACGACCGACAACGGCGTCACCACAAGCGCTACGATAAGCAACAATGGCACAGCACAAACCGGATTGCGCGCCTTGCCCGCGGCCTACCTGACGCGCCGCGCGGTTTCTTACTCACCGTTTCGTTCGGGCAATCGGGACACCGAGACCGTCACCGACACCATGGTCAAGCAGGATCTGGATTTGCTGGTGGCCGGCGGCATCGGACTGATCCGCCTGTTTGATAGCAGCGAAAGGGTGTCAGCCAGAACCCTGCGCCTGATCAACGACAACCACCTGGACCTCAAGGTGCATCTGGGCGTGTACGTGAACAGTTTTGAATACTGGAACCTGGATGCAGCGACCTCAGCAAACATTCAGGCGTTCAACGATGCGGAGGTGGCGCGCGGGGTGGCCCTGGCCAACTCCTATCCGGACATCGTGATCGCTGTGAGCGTGGGCAATGAAACGCTGGTGGACTGGTCCACGGTCAACGTGTCGAGCAAAAAGCTGGCCAGCTACATCCAGACCGTTCGCGGCCAGATTGTGCAGCCCGTGACCACCGACGATAACTACGCCGTCTACGCCGGCAAGTTGCCACAACACGCAGCGGGTAATCAGATCAGTGAGGTGTTGGCGCAAATCGACTTTGCCTCCATCCACAGCTACCCCAGTGAAGACGCGCAGTACAGCAATTTTGCCGACGCTGATACCTGGCCTGATTGGGATTGGCAACAGGCCGGCGTAAGCGACGTTAATCTGCGTGCCGCTGCCATGATGAATGCCGCCATCGGTAAAACCAAAAAAGACTTTGCAGCGGCGCGTACCTATCTGGACGCCAAGGGCAAGGCGCAGTTGCCCATCATCATCGGCGAGACCGGCTGGAAGGCGGTGGATCCGGGCACGGGTCGCTACAAGTTCATGGGGCACCCAGCCAACCAGAAGATGTATTACGACCGCCTGATGACCTGGGTTGACTCCACCAAAAATTCCGGTGGGCCCAAGAGCATCATTTATTTTGAAGCCTTTGATGAACCCTGGAAGGGATCGGATGACAAATGGGGGCTGTTCAATGTCAATCGCCAGGCTCGCTATGTCATTCAAGGCAAAAACACCGCCAGCGCAACCTGGGTATACGAGCCCACCAACAAGACGGCCGGTGCACCCTACGTCGACAGTGACGCCCTGTATTACATGCCGCCCACATTGAAGACGGCAATTCCCGAAAACCGCTACACCATCTACGCCGACACCGCGACCCCGGGCGAGGTACTGGCCAAAACCCTGACGCCCGATATGAAGTGGGATGCATTTGACGGCGGCACCGCCACACGCAATGAGGCTGATGCCAGCACGTCTGCACCGGGTGATGGCCCCAATAGCCTGTCCATCATCCCCAATCCTGCATTCAACACGGTTCAATATGGATGGGGTCTGCTGGCTCATTCCGCAACAGACGTCAACGATAACCTGTCGGCCTATGCTGCCAATGGCAGACTGAATTTCCGCATCAATACGACATATGCCGGCAAGATGAAGATTGGGATTTCTACCGATACCGATAGCCGAAGTGGCGCTGAAGCCTACGTTATTCTGAGCAACGGTGACAGCTATGGCTATTGCAACACCGGCGTGTGGTGCACGGTATCGATTCCCCTCAGTGCGCTGACTGCGGCAAATCCGAATCTGGACTTGCGTTACGTACTCAACCGCTTCATTATTTCTGACAAGTATGCGGATACCGGCAACACGCCTGGCGCAACGACCAAGATCAACATCGACAATATTTACTGGAGTAAATAGCCCGATCGCTCTTGCCTCAAATGGCCACCTGACACCCAGGTGGCCATTTTCATTTAAACGAGCTTCCCATGATTCACCAGTACCGCACTTCACGCGACACCCATGACCGTTTGAGCAAGCAAGCACCCATGGAAGTGCAGCGATCCGTTCCAGATCTGCCCAGCGTCTGGTTAGAGCCCGGCCGCACCTTCCAAACCATCGAAGGTTTCGGCGCAGCTTTCACCGAAGCGTCCGCCACAGTCTGGCAAAGACTTACGCCAGAACAGCAGAGCCAAGTCTTGCGCGACTACTTTTCTCCGACCGAAGGCCATGGCTACACCTTTTGCCGTGTGCACATGAACAGCTGCGACTTTGCATTGGGCAACTACGCCCATGTGGAGCAACACGACGATGTGGCGCTGCAAAGTTTTTCAATCGAGCGTGACCGGCAAGCCCTGCTGCCGATGATCAAAGCGGCGCTGTCCATGGCTGCGCAACCCGTCAAGTTATTGGTGTCGCCCTGGAGCCCACCGGCCTGGATGAAGAGCAACGGCCAGATGAACCGGGGCGGCACGTTGTTGCCGCAATACGCCAATGCCTGGGCGCGCTGCTTCGTGAAATTCATCCAAGCCTACGAGGCCGAAGGTGTGCCGGTGTGGGGCGTCTCGGTACAGAACGAACCGGCTGCGACGCAGTCGTGGGACTCCTGCATCTACAGTGCAGAAGAAGAGCGTGACTTTGTGCGCGATCACCTGGGGCCCGAACTGCACAAGGCGGGTCTGGGGCATATCGCGATTGTGATCTGGGACCACAACCGCGACGTGATGGTGGAGCGTGCTGCCACGGTGTACGCAGACGCCGAAGCGGCCAAGTATGTGTGGGGCACCGGCTTTCACTGGTATGGCGAAAACCACTTTGACCATGTTCAGCTGGTTCATGATGCCTGGCCGGACAAGAAGCTGCTGTTTACCGAAGGCTGTCAGGAGGGCGGACCACACCACGGCTCGTGGGCGCTGGGCGAACGCTACGCGCGCTCGGTCATCAACGACCTGAACCGCTGGACCGTGGGCTGGATCGACTGGAACCTGCTGCTGGACCACAGCGGTGGCCCCAACCATGTGGGGAACTTATGTAGCGCGCCGATGTTGGCCACAGCCGATGAACTCAACGTCACGTTGCAGAGCTCGTATTTTTACCTGGGTCACTTTGCGCGCTTCGTCCGCTCGGGTGCGCGTCGCGTGCTTTGCGCCGCCACGCGTGAGGATCTGGAGTGCACGGCTTTTGTCAACCCCGATGGATCGGTGGTGGCCGTGGTGCTGAACCGCACCGATGCAGATATCAGTTTTAATTTGCGCATGGCCGATGGTTTGCAAACGCAGGCCACTTTGCCCGCTCATGCCATCGCTACTTATGTGGCGCAGTTGCCTTAATCCACCAGCTCCGCAAACAGCTCCCGCATCACCTGCTTGGGTTTGCGGTCCACATCAAACAGGCCCCAGTGTTTCTCTGGCTCCAGTGGGTCGGGTGAACCTTTCCAGGGCTCGTCAAAGGCTTCGAAGACAAACACCAGCATGCCGCTCGCCCGTGACCATTGCATCAGGTCTTCGTAATAGATGGCCTGCAAATGCTGCGACACATTGTCTGGCTGGATTCCGCGCCCGTTGGAATGCGTGGCCCAACCCGCCTCGGTAATGACGATGGGCTTGCCGGGGTACAGACGCGCGACACTGTGCACGTTGTCCTTGGTGTATTCGAGCGCTTCGTGAATATGTTTGTATTCCCACACCGGATAGGTGTGAATGGAAATGAAGTCCACCTCATCTACCAGGTCACTTAACTTGTCCTGCCAGGGGACGTAGTTTTCGCAGAATGTCACCGGTTGCTGGATGCGCTCCTTGACCCAGCGCACATGCGCAATCATGCGGTCTACCGGAACCAGATGGTCAGTCCAGTCGACCGTCGCCTCGTTGCCCACTGCGACCGAGAAAACTATATCCGGATACATGTCGGCCAGAATCACCAGCTTGGTCAGTTCAATCTCGTTGGCCTGTGTGCTGGCCTGCAAGGCTTCGTCGCTATAGATTCCACCCCAAGGGCAGCCGGGGTTGTTGACCTCGGCCCCAAGGTAAGCGCCCAGCATGACCTTCAGGTCCAGTTGGTCTTCGTGGATGATTTGCAGCACGCGTTCGGCATGCAGGCTGCAATCGTACAGGCGCAGGTAGCGCCAGTGTTTGGCCAGAATGGCCAGGTCTTCGCGAATCTCGGCCACCGAGGGATAAGCCTGCGTGTCGGGACTTTGGCCGCGCCGATAGCCCGAATAGCAGATGGCGTTGCCGGGGGGGAATGGGAGTGTGGGTGTCATCGGTATTTGGCTTGCGCGTCTTTGTCCCAGAGGCCCCAATAGGCCCCCACATCGCCCTCGGCACCCACCTTCCAGGCCTCGTCAAAAGCGGCGAAGTAAAACACCTCAATGCCTTCGGTCTCGGCCCAGTCACAGGTGTCGGCAAAGTAGCGCATGGCTGCGTCGTGGGAGGGCACCGCGCCCCAGAAGTTGCTGCCCTTGTCGGGCCATCCGGTCTCGCTGATGATGACCTGCTTGCCCTGTGCCACCGCTTGCGTGCGACGCAACATGCTCTGCATATACGGCAAGGCCTGGTCCAGCGGACAGCCTTCCCAGAAGGGGTAGCAGTTGGTCAGCAGCACGTCACAGGCGGCGGTAATGCGCGGGTGCAATTCAAATAAATAGTAGGCATCCACATAGCCAACCCGGATGCCCGGCAAGGCGGCCTTCACGCGTTCGATATAGGCGATCAAAGCGTCCTCGCTCAGGTCCTCGCGCAGCATCACTTCATTGCCCACGGCGACGATGTCGGCGTGTCCGGCGCGGGCCACGGCGATCACGCCCTCGATCTCGCGCTCGTTGATTTCCAGGTCGGTGCCCAGCCATGCACCAACCAGCGTTTTGAGTCCCAGGTCATGCGCGACCTTGGGGATTAGTTCGTTGCCCTCGGTGCAGGAAAAGCTGCGCACCCAGCGCGTGTGCGGCGCAATCACTTCCATGCGTGCGCGTATTTGGGGTTCGTGCAACTGCGTTCCCGGACCCTGCCCATCCAGATAGGGGCTGAAGCACAGCCCATGGGTACGCGTTTGCAGACGCGTGTTCAGGCGTTGCAGCAAAGCGTCATGCAAAGGCGCAGTCAATACCAGCGGCGCAACAGAATCGGTGCCGCCTTTTGAAAACGGCGCACCCGGCGTGAACCCGGAGGCAGCTTCGCTGCCCGAGTTATTAGCATGGGCATTGGGTTGGTTTAGCGGTCTGGACATAGGTCAGGTTTTCTTTTTGGAATAGGGCAACACGCCTTTGCCACGCGGCTTGATTTCTACAGGGCCGTCCGCGCGTTCGTATACCCGCACGTAGTCCACCACCAACTCGGCGGGGAAACGCGTGACCAGGTTCGGGTGGCCGGGA
>CAIQEX010000743.1 GCA_903870955.1 uncultured beta proteobacterium | reverse complement strand
CTCTATCCTGGTATGGCAGCCCTGATCCGAACGCTCATTGCGACGGCTGGCATTCGGGTTGGTCTGGTGACCCGCAATATTTCCAACGAGCCCATGTTGACGATTCGCAAGGTCTTGTCCCGGCACGATATCGATCTCGATGCGTTTGACTTCGCAGTCCACGTCCCTTTGGGAGAGGAAAAAACCAGTGCGTTTGTGTCGGCCCGAAAGACCTTCAATATCAATCCAGCCCGCTCCTATGCATGCGGAGATGAGCACAAGGACTTCAACTCTGCCGTAGCGGCTGGTATGCACCCATTCATTGGGTCGTATGGCTTTGAAGACTACACCCGGTTGACTAAAAAATTCATGGTGCCGGAAGACGTCATTTCTCGAACCCCAGAGGACCTAAGCATTAGGCTTCTTCATGCACTTGATATTGAACTTGTCGGTTGACGCCCTCAATCCCGCTTAGCTTGCGTGCGTCACATGCATCAGGAAGACGCGTTCTTCATCGGACACTTCGGACTCCTTCGGCAGTGAGGGCATCAACGCAGCCAGGTCGCGGGCATAAGCCGTTGCCTGCTGATTGACGCTGCAGTTCTCGCAATCCTTGCTGCGCTGATTTACAGGACTGCCCGTGGGCAGGTGCAGGGTGAAAGATTCGATGGCATTGGACTGTGCTGCGTCTTCGCCGTCGAAGGCGTTGACTCTGAGCTGTCCGCCATGCAATTCCAGGATGCGGCGAGCCAGGGGCACGCGAACGGAAGCGGCCAGGCGCAGCACCGGATCCGTCACGGCCTCTGGCCGCAAAGACACGGCAGCATGCGTATCAAAAACACGGGTGGGCCGGGCTGTCAGCACCAAAAACCCGCCATTCTGGCGCACGCCAAGGGCAATATGGCTGCGCCGGGGAGCACCCTCCTCCAGGCTTTGCAGCAAGGCTACCAAGGCGCAGTGAATCCAGTTTGCGCTTCCATAGACCGAGCCGACTTCCTGGGAAGGTTCTGGTGCAATCGCGTCAATGTGGTACTCGCAGTGCCCCAATTTGACCGATGCAATTGCCGACTTGAGCAACTCGACAATCGATAGTCGTTCGCCAGGAAACATGGTACCGACTTTGGCTATCTGCGAGATCTCCTCCATCGCCACAAACAGGCTCCGAAGATGATGTGCGTGCTCCCGTACCGGCGAGATTTCGGCAACGCTCTTGGGATCCTTGATCGCACCAAGATGCAGTATCAACTCGTTTAACTGGTGACGAATCTCATCGCTAATAAGGTACGACAACCCTTGCCGCTGCGAGGCTGCCGGATATTCCTGCTGATTCTTCTGCACCGGTGTAAACAGCAGAGCAAAACCGTCTTTGCCATCACTGCACAACATGACTTCGGCGGCCTGAGTCTGTGCATCCGCCTTGGGGTAAAGATCGATCAATAACGGCGTCTTACTGTTTTCCCGGACCGCTCGGGCGACGATAGCGCTGATCTTGTCTGCAGCATTGATGCAGGCTTTGAGCCAGGGCTTGGCTGCGCGGTTGAAATCCGTAATTTGACCGTAACGGTCCAGAAGGACAACGCCTTCAGTCAATTTTTCAAGTGTGTTGGTGTCGAAATTCAAAAACATGGTGCTGTCCTCTCCGCCTTTTTCATGAAGGCACACTGCACCAAACAAATATATCAATTAATGTTAAAAATCTACAAATTTAACAGGCTAATTGTTGATAAAGCACAAGCTCAAGGCCGATAAACAAGTCTGATCGGCTTCTCAAAAGCTCACATCTCGCAAAGGGCGCTCAAACCCCGGTTTAAACCAGAAACGTGCGCGAAGGTTCCTGCTCAAGCTTGATTTCTCCAACGGCATCGGCCAGATCCCTCAGCGTTAGCGCCGTCATGTCCAAATCGTGGGGGTCATCACAGTGAGACAGCCGTTCGGACTGCACCTCGATGCAACGCTCGTAGACGTTGCGAACAAAGCGGCCATTCGAGTGGGTTTGACCTGCTTCGACCATCGGACGCAATGTGGCAACCAGATATTCACGTGCGGCTTCTTCCAGCGCGTATTCCGACTCCCGACAAAAGGACTCAAATATTCCGACCAGTTCTTCGGCCCCGTAATCGTCAAATTCAATGAAATGGTTGAAACGGGAGCGCAATCCTGGATTGCTCTCAATGAAAGCATTCATAGGCCCGGTGTAGCCAGCCACAATGACCACCATGTCTTCACGATAGTCCTCCATGGCCTTGAGCAAGGTGTCAATCACCTCGTGCCCAAAATCATGTTCCCCTTCACCCTGGGCCAGCGCGTAGGCCTCGTCGATAAACAGAATGCCGCCCCTTGCCGACTCCACCGCTGCAAGGGTCTTGATAGCGGACTGCCCGACAAAGCCCGCAACCAGCATGGACCTGTCAACCTCCACAAGGCGGTTCGAAGGAACAATGCCCAGGCTGAAATAGAGGTCGGCAACAATGCGGGCGACCACGGTCTTGCCGGTTCCCGGGTTTCCCGTAAAGACCAAATGTTGGGAAAAACCTTTAGCCACTTTCAAGCCTGCCTTTTCCCGGGCACGCTGGATGTGCACGAAGTCAAACAGACGGGTTATCTGCTTTTTCACCGCGGACAGCCCGATCAACTTGTTGAGCCGCGTCGCGACTTCCTCATAGTTAGCGCTCAAACCAGTCACCGCTGGCAGAGGTTCGCCCAAAGCGCGCTCCACATCGGACTGCAGAATTTCCTGCAAGTCCGAGACAGAGGCGTTGGCAAGTGCGTAAACACGCTGGGCTTGGGCCTCGATGATTTTTTCAAAGATATTGCGGACGTAACGCGCATTGCCAAAGCGCTCCCGTTGCGCCTGAATCTCCCGTCGGAAGATCGCCAAAATACCTGGGTGCGCAGCCTCGCTGAGTGCATAGGAATGTTCGGCAAGAAAGTTCAGCAGGATCTTCAGAAGTTCGTCAGGCGAATAATCAGGAAAACGAATGTAGCGATTGAAGCGCGACGACAAGCCCGGGTTGGCCTTGATAAACGACTCCATCTCACCGGTATAGCCGGCCACGATCACCACCAGATCGTCGCGGTGGTCTTCCATCATCTTGAGCAGCGTTTCGATGGCCTCAGTGCCGAAGTCCTGCCCACCACCCTTGCGTGTCAACGCGTAGGCTTCGTCAATAAACAAAATACCTCCCAGCGCCGATTCCACTATGGCCTTGGTCTTTAAAGCGGTTTGGCCGATATACGGGGCCACCAGGCCGGAACGATCGGTTTCCACAATCTTTTCCGTTTTCAGGATGCCCAAGCGCTGATACATCCCGGCAATGATCCGGGCGATGGTGGTCTTGCCAGTTCCGGGATTGCCCAAAAAGACCAAATGCCTCGATGGCCACTTGGGCACGCGCAGGCCCTGTTGGGCGCGTAACTTTTGCACATGCAGGTAACTGGCCTGTCTAAATACCTCTTGCCGTACAACATCCAATCCAACCAAACCGGAAAAAGCGGACTCCAAAAAGGCGGCAATGGATTGATCTGCCTGTATTGGATGCCCGGTCAAGGGCTTAAACAGCGCCTCGCTCGGTTGTGGCAGCGCTTGTTCAGCAGCATGGGTTTTGGTTTTGGCAAATGCGGGTTTGTGTAGATGCCGCTCACCCAAACGCGAAAGGTGCAGTTTGGCCTCGGTGTATTCCTGATTTGCCGCCCGTTCGTAGAGCTTGCGTGCCTGCTTTAGGTCTTGCTCAACACCCCACCCGTTCTCATACAGCCAGCCCAGGTTGCTGCAAGCCTCGGCATACTCCTTGGCAACTGCCAGGCGATTCCAATAAACACTTTGGACGAAATCAACCGGCACGCCCAATCCGTGTTCATAGATCAGGCCCAGAGCGCACTGCGCCTCAGGCATTCCCTGCTTGGCGGCCAAGGTATACCAGTGCAATGCCTGCTGTGGGTCAATTGGCACCCCTTTGCCACTGGCATAGGCGAGCGCCAGGTTGTAGTCAGCCAGGTAATCACCCTGCTCGGCCGCCAGGCGAAACCAATGCATACCTTCATTGGCGTCACCTGCCAAACCAGTCCCGGTTGCGTAGTGGAAACCCAGTTGCCTTTGAGAAGGTGCATCACCCGCCTCTGCGGCAAGCCGAAGCCACCGAAGACCTTCGGTCTCATTTTTGTGAATGCCTCGGCCATTCAAATACTCAAAAGCGAGATATCGCTGCGCTTCGACATGACCACCCTCGGCCGCGCGGGCAAACCAATGAACCGCTGCCTTATCGTTCCTGGCGACGCCTATGCCGCGGGCGTAACGTTGCCCCAAGGTAAATTGCGCCTGGGCATCTGGCCCCACGGACACGCCGCCTTCGGCCAAGCTGCGCAGCTCATCGACAGGAAGCGTTCGATAGCTCTCCTTAGGCATAGCACTATTTGATCAAGCCTTGAACCTGCTTAAAGTCAGGATGCTCGGCGCTACGCAGCCACTCAAAGGCCACCATCTCCGTCGTCACCAGTTCCGCACCGGCTCCTGCGAGCCTGTCAAAAGCGGCATCACGGTTACGCTCGGTGCGCGAACTGCATGCGTCGGTGACCACCCAGACCTCGAATTCATCCTCCAACAAGTCCAGCGCCGTTTGCAAAAGGCAAATATGGGCCTCGCAACCCGCCAACACAATCGTGTCGCGCTCTTCGCCAGCCGACGACTTTTGCAAATGTTTGGGCAGGCTGCGGGCATTGCCCTGTACCGGCTTGGGAGGCGGGCGCAACATGTCGCCAAGACCCTCTTCGACCGCACTGAATTGCATTTTGGCCAACGGACGGGCCCGTGCGGCCTTCAAAGCATCCAGTAAAGCCGGCACCGTGGATCCAAGTTTGGAAGGGTTTTGCTCGGTATAAAAGCAGGGTACGGCCAGGGCACTCGCAAAACCGGCCAGCCTTGTGGCATTCAATACGATGGCCTCGGATTCAAACATGGCCGGCATCAGACGGGCTTGGTAATCGATCAAAACCAGTTGGGAAGATTGAAGTTCTAGCAGCATGGAAAGCTTTCAGGCGTCGGGTCTTTGAGCATAACCAGCTTCGGCGCCTATTCGCGCGCAACGCCCCAACTTGCCACCGGCGCCCGCACAAAACCAAGGCGAGAAATCCCATCCAACAATTGGTCACTCTTTACATTTCAAAAGAAATTTTTAATTTTTATTTTTATAAATCATATAGTTACGAAGCTTTTCTCATGCATTTTGTAGTTTGACTTGAAGTATCTGGCAAGGTATGCTCCACGGATGCGTTTTTTGACACTTTTGGCCTTGCTTTGGTCGCTCCTCTCTTTTTCTGTCTGCCAGGCCGCTCCGCTTGAAGTGACTGATGAAATGGGTCGCCTCATTACCGACGGCAATTTGCTCAATCGAATTGGGGAAGTGAGCAGCCGCGTGGAAGCCAGGGCATCCCAGTTGGTCGTTGGTGCGCTGGGGTTTCTGGGGGTGCCTTACCGCAGAGGTGGCTCGGATGTCGAAACGGGCTTTGATTGCAGTGGCTTTGTGCGCGCTATCTACCAGCAGACCGCCGGTTTATTGCTCCCGCGTCGGGCCTCCGAACAGGCTGCATCGACCGAAAAAATCGACAAAACCGAGCTCAAGCCCGGGGACTTGGTTTTCTTCAACACCATGCGCCGCGCCTTTAGCCATGTGGGCATCTATGTTGGCAATGGCAAATTTATTCACGCACCTAAACCAGGCGGCGAAGTCCGCGTCGAGGACCTGGGAACGTCCTACTGGGCCAAACGCTTTGACGGCGCTCGCCGGGTGCTCTTTGAGGCTGGCACTCCCAACGAGCCTCAGCCTCAATAGGCTGAACCGGTCCGTGCGCCCCCGTTCCCCGGAAACCATGGGCCAAAGACCGGCACTGGGCTAAACTGCAGCATGCACTTTTCTTCGCTGGGCTTATCGCCTGCACTGTTGCGCGCCCTCGAGCGCCAGCACCTTCTCACTCCGACCCCGATACAGTCTCAGGCCATTCCGGTCATATTGGCAGGTCATGACACCTTGGCCCGGGCTCAGACCGGTTCAGGCAAAACACTGGCCTTTGGCCTGCCCCTGCTGCACAAGCTGGCGAATGAACCTGCCCAGCTTCCACGTCAGGTACGGGCTCTGGTCTTGGTGCCGACGCGTGAGTTGGCGATACAGGTGGGGGCGACATTGCGCGACCTGGCCAACCAATTGCCCCAAGCCATCAAAATCAGCGTGGTTTTTGGTGGTGTCTCGATTAACCCCCAGATGTTGGCCATGCGCGGTGGCACTGACGTGGTGGTGGCAACCCCCGGACGTTTGCTGGACCTGGTGCACCACAATGCCTTGCATCTGAGCGCCACACAGATCCTGGTGCTCGATGAAGCCGACCGCCTGCTCGAACTGGGCTTTGAGGCCGAACTGAACCGTTTGCTGGCCCTGCTACCGGCCAATCGACAAAGCCTGTTTTTCTCAGCCACCTTTGCGCCCGCGGTCGCGGCGCTGGCCGAGTCCATGTTGCGTGAGCCAGTGCAGATCAACATCGGTGCCACCGACCAGGAAAAGCCGGATATCGCCCAAAAGGCCATTCTGGTCGATGCGCCCAGACGCACCCAGTTGTTGCGCCATCTAATCAGTGATCAAAAATGGAAGCGCGTGTTGGTCTTTGTCGCCACCAAGCATTCGGCAGAAATCGTTGCCGACAAGCTTCGCAAGGTGCGCATCTACGCCGAACCCTTCCACGGCGAGCTGAGCCAGGGAAAGCGCAGCCAGGTGTTGTCCGATTTCAAGGCTTCGCGCCTCAAGGTAGTTATCGCCACGGATATGGCTTCACGCGGCCTGGATATTTTTCAACTGCCCGTGGTCGTGAACTACGATCTGCCCCGCTCTGCCGACGATTACACGCACCGCATAGGCCGCACGGGCCGAGCGGGCGAAGCCGGGTTGGCTGTGAGCTTTGTCAGCCACGATACCCAGCCCCACTTTCACCTGATTGAGAAGCGCCATGGGTTGCAAGTGCCGCTGGAAGTTGTGGCGGGCTTCGAGCCCGAATTGATTGAAGGCCCGGCAAACGCCATGCCCGAGGCCGAAACTGCGCCCGCATCATCATCCGGGCAAACCGGATCAGCCAACACTGGCGGCGTCAAAGGTAAGCGACCTAGCAAAAAAGACAAGCTCAGAGCGCAGGCCGCACGCCAGCAGAACTAAGCACATCCGATTTTTGGGTCGCCTTGGCGATCCAACGCACACGGCAATAAACCACCCGATTGTCCAGCCATCGACAATCCTTCCGATTGCCCCGCCCTCTTTGTGTTCCAACGGAACTTTTACAAGGAGAAAAGCATGACAGAAGTCAATAAGAGCTTGGCCACAGGCTCTTTGGGCACCATGGAATCCACCGTCATGGGCGTCGCCGGTTCCGCACCGGCATTCAGTGTGGCGGTCACAGCGGCTGTCATTGTGGCGGCGGTCGGGCCGCTATCGGTTGGCAGTGTGCTGTACTGCGGGCTCATCATGTTTGGCATCATGCTGGCCTTTATCCACCTGAACCAGACGACCACCCATGCGGGAGCCACCTACGCTTGGGTGGGCAGGATATTCGGTCCGACATGGGGATTTTTCTCGGGCTGGGGCTTGTTGGTGGCGTCTGTCGTGTTTATGGTGTCGGCCACGATTCCGGCCGCCACTTCCACATTGACGTTGATTCAAGAGTTTTTTGGTCTCACCAGCGATCTGAAGGAAAGCACCAGTTGGGTGACCTTCACGGCAGCCGTCTGGCTCACGATTGTCACCATCGTGGTGACCAAAGGTATCAAGCACGCCAGCTACGCGCAACTGATGCTGACGCTTGTCGAAACCGGCATCGTGCTGGCATTGGTGATTGGCGCTTTTGTCCAGTACAGCGCCCACCCGGCACACGCTCCTTCGTGGACTTGGCTTTTCGACTTCACTCCGGGCACCTTTGCCACGGGCGCCCTGACGGCCATCTTCTTTTACTGGGGCTGGGACGTCACGATGAACCTGGGAGAGGAAACCAAAGAAGGCACTCCCCAACCGGCCGGGCAAGGCGCCTTCTGGTCCATGATCAGCCTGATGCTGTTTTATCTGATCCTGATCATCGTGGTTCTGCTGGTGCTCAGTGACAAGGAAATTGCCGAAGCCAACACCAACGTGCTGTATGCCATTGCCAACAAGCTGTTTGCGCCACCCTGGAATTACCTGGCCGTGCTGTCCACGATTCTGTCGACCATTGGCACCATAGAAACCCAAATTTTGCAATTCAGCCGCAGCATGTTTGCCATGGCGCGTGACAACGCCCTGCATCCGCGCTATTCACGCATCCATCCCGAATGGCAAACACCCTGGGTCGCCACTTTTGCAATTTGGGCCTTGGCGGTGACCTTGTTGTTTGCCTCCTCCTATATGCCCAGCGTGAAAGATATTCTGGACAAATCGGTTGCAGCAACCTGCTTTCAGATCTGCTTCTACATGAGCATGGCGGGCTTTGCCTGTGCCTGGCATTACCGTGAAAAGTTGAGCACCGCTGATTTAAAGGAAAAAGTGTCTTATGTGGTCTGGCCGTTTGTCAGCGCAGCTTTCATGGTGTTCGTGGCAGCGTACAGCGCCCTGAGCAGCTTCGACATGCTGACCAACCT
>CAIQEX010000742.1 GCA_903870955.1 uncultured beta proteobacterium | reverse complement strand
GATCTGGCGGTGCAGGATGCGCAGCGCGTCAAACACGTTGTAGTCCAGGTAGCGCCTGAAAACAAACGGCATCACCACCCCGCGCAAACTCTGTGCGCAGGACTCCTTGACGCTGTTGCCAGGCGCAATCACCCGGCTCTTGAGCCAGGCAAAACGCTCCCACTCGCGTCCCTGGACCTGAAAATATTCTTCCAGCGCCGCCAGAGAAACGGCCGCCGGACCGGAGTTGCCGTTGGGCCGCAGTGCCAGGTCCACACGAAACACAAAGCCATGCTCGGTGCTGTCACCCACCAGGGCATAGATCGCGCGCACCTGTTTGGCAAAGAATTCCTGGTTCGAAATGCGGCCCCGGCCCAAGGCGCTGCCGCTGGTATCGCCGTCATGGTCATAGACGTAAATCAGGTCAATATCGCTGGATACATTGAGTTCACGCGCGCCGAGCTTGCCCATGCCCACCACGCACATCTGGGCGATTTCGCCGTTGGGGCCCATCGGTTGTCCATGGGTCTCGGCAAGCGTGCGTCGACTCGCCTCAAATGCCAGATCCAGCGACCACTCCGCCAGCGTGGTCATGCTGGCCGTGATGGCCTCCAGACCACAGTTCTGCTCGCAGTCCAGCTCCAGCAGGCGTTCCAGCACCATTTGCCGCGTAGCCCGCATGGCACTGGGCAGATCCATGCCGCGTGTCCGCAACGCGTCGTTCAAAAACTGCATGGCTGTGCGGTCCGGTAAACCGGCCGGAAGCAGCGGCAGCCATTCGGCATAGCGGCGACGCACACGCTGGGCGAAGCGCGAATGCTCGGCACCGGTTAGCGCACCGGATGCTGCAGGGTTGCGGGTCATAATTCCTGACATGGTGAACACTTTTCAATGGCGCAAGTGAATACGGTCCCCTCGGCGTGGCTCAGGGCCTTTGCGTGGACCGCGCGCTGGGCTTTTAGGATATTGGCGGCGGCCTGGATCACCTTAGGCCTGGTCTGGGGCGGATTGCATTTTCTGATTGTGCCGCGAATTGGCGAGTTTCGCCCGTGGCTGGAACGTCAGGCGACGCAGCGCATGGGCATTGAGGTGCGCATCGGCGACATCGTGGCGCGCTCCAATGGCCTGATTCCATCGATCGAACTGCGTGACGTGCAGTTTCTGGATGCCAGCCAACGGGTGGCTTTGCGCCTGCCCTCGGTGCTGGCGGCCTTGTCGCCGCGCTCAGCCATGGCACTGGGCTTTGAGCAGTTGTATATCGACAGCCCGGAGCTCGCGGTGCGTCGCACTGCGGATGGACGCATCTGGGTCGCGGGTTTTGCCCTGCCCGACTCTTCAACGCAGACGGGTGGAGCGACGGAGTGGGTTTTTTCCCAGCCTGAACTGGTGGTGCGCCACGGTAAGCTGACTTGGACCGATGACCAGCGTGGCGTGCCCCCGCTGGCGCTGGCCGATGTGGATCTGGTGATTCGCAACAAACACCTGCAGCACGCCGTTCGCATCGATGCCGACCCGCCGTCGGGCTGGGGCACCCGCCTGTCGGTCATGGGCAAGTTCCAACAGCCCCTTTTTTCGCGCGCCAAAGGCGATTGGCGCAGTTGGACCGGGCAGGTTTTTGGTGAGGCGACACAGGTCGATCTGGCCGAGTTGCGCAACTATGTCGATTTGGGCGTGGACCTGACGCAGGGTGCCGGCTCCCTGCGCGCCTGGATCGATGTGGCGCGGGCCCAAGTCACAGGGGTCACTTCCGATCTGGCGCTTCAGGCCGTCACGGTCAAGGTCTCGCCGGACCTGGAGGCGTTGGATCTGGAGCGTTTGACCGGTCGCCTGGGTGGACGTCGTCTGGAGGGTGGCGTTGAGATTTCCATGGACGCCCTGGCCTTTGACACCCGGGATGGTATGCATTGGCCGGGCGGCAATGTGCAAATTAGCCTGTTCGATTCCAAGCCCAAGACCTTTGCCCACGGCACTTTGACGGCGGACCGTCTGGATTTGGCGGCGCTGGCAGAAATTGCTGACCGGTTGCCGCTGGACCTTACCCTGCGCGAGCAGTTGGAGCGCTTGGCGCCCAAGGGACTGGTTGAAAAACTGCAGCTCAGCTGGCAGGGTGAACCAGCCAAACCCCAGAGCTTTACGGCCTCCGGGCGGGTCCAGCAATTGGCGTTGGCGGCACAGCCGGGAGCGGGCATTGGCGCGCCCGGAATGCGAGGTGCCACGGTCGATTTTGAGATGACCCAGGCCGCGGGAAAAGCCACCTTGTCCATGCAGGGTGGCAGCATCGAATTTCCGGGGGTTTTTGACAAGCCTGTGGTGGATATTGCGGACCTGAGTGGCGTCTTGCAATGGAAACTTGATGGCTCACATATCTCGGTGGAGGCCAGCAAGTTGCGCTTTGCCAATGCCGATGCCCAGGGTGAAGCAAATATCAAGTGGCAAACCTCCAGTCCACCCAAGGGAGGCACGCAGGACGTGCGCTTTCCCGGCGTGCTGGACCTGAGTGGCAGCCTGAGCCGTGCCAACCTGGCGTCCGTCCCGCGCTACCTGCCCCAGGTCATGAACAAGGATGCACGCGATTACCTGGCACAGGCGCTGGTGGCCGGGGAAGGCAGCAACGTCAAGTTCAAGGTCAAGGGCGAGCTGAGCCAGTTCCCGTTTGAAGCCAGCAAAGCGGGCGAGTTCCGCATCTCCGGCGACTTCAAGAACGCCAGCTATGCCTATGCGCCTGCGCTGGTGATGCCCAAGGACAGCCCGCCCTGGCCGTTGCTGACCCAGGTCGCGGGGGAACTGGTGCTTGACCATGACAACCTGCAGATCAAGGCTGGCAGAGGCTTGTTGTCAGTGGGTACGGGCTTGCTCTTTAACAAAACCGATGTCGGCATCAGCAAGCTTTACGCATCCCCCTTGGTGACGGTTACCGCCGAAGCGCGTGGCCCGCTGAGCGAGGCGCTGGCTTTTGTCAACGCTTCACCGGTTGGTGTTTGGACCGGCAACGCGCTGGCCCATGCTGCGGTTTCGGGCGTCGCCGATTTCAGGGTGAAACTGGCGATTCCTTTGGAACACGCAGAGAAGTCCACGGTGCAGGGCAGTGTCGGTCTGGCTGGTAATGACTTCCTTTTTGCGCCCGGCGTACCGCGTCTGACGCGCGCCAAGGGCCTGGTGGCGTTTAGCGAGACCGGCTTTACGTTGGCGGGCGTGCAGGCACGGGCGCTTGGAGGGGATGTCCGTGTGGAAGGGGGTTTGAGTTTTGGCAGTGCCGCACTGGCGCGCAATGCGCCCACGGGTTTGCGCCTGCAAGGCTTTGCCACCTCAGAGGGTTTGCGCCAGGCCAGTGAATTGGGGCTGGCGGCGCGTCTGGCGCAATTCAGCACCGGCAGCGCGGCTTACAGTGCCAATGTGGCGTTGCGGGCAGGTGTTCCCGAGATCCAGGTCACCAGCAATTTAATGGGCATGGCGCTCAACCTGCCCGAGCCCTTCACCAAAGCTGCCGACACGCTCTTGCCATTGCGGTTGGAGACCTCGGTGGTGCGCAGTTCCCAGCTTGCCGGAGCCCATCTGCAGGACCAGTGGCAAGTCGACCTGGGCCGGGTCGCCAGCGTCAACTATGTGCGTGACATTTCGGAACCTGAAGCCCGGGTGCTGCGTGGCAGCATTGGCGTCGGTCTGGCGGGACATGAGTCGGTGCCACTGCCCACCGAAGGCGTGGTCGCCAGCGTGCACATGGACCAGGTCGACATCGACGCCTGGAACGCCATCGCTTCGCGCCTTGTGGCGACTCCTGCATCTTCATCTTCGTCTGGTGCGGCATTGGATCCAGAGGCCATGGGCTACCTGCCCGCCAGTGTGTCTTTGCGTGCCAACGAGTTGTGGGTGCAGGGCCGTAAATTCAACAAAGTGGCGTTGAACGGCTCGCGTGAGGGTCTGGTTTGGCGTGGCAATGTGGATGCGACCGAACTCAACGGCGTTGTGGAATATCGCCAAAGCAGCGGCAGTGCGCCGGGTCGGGTTTATGCCCGACTGGCGCGCCTTGTTATCGGGCAATCTCAACAACAGGATGTCGAGAATTTGCTGGACCAGCAGCCCGCCAGTATTCCGGCGCTGGACATCGTCGTGGACGACATGGAACTGCGCGGCAAGAATCTGGGCCGGGTCGAGATCCAGGCCACCAATCTGGGCATTTCCGGAGCCCGTGATGTTGCCCGCGAATGGCGCCTGAATCGTTTCAACATCAGCACGCCAGACGCCTCGCTGACGGCCACGGGAAATTGGGCCAACGTCAACGCCCAGGCTGCACCCGGGACGCTGCGTCCACTGCGTGAACGTCGTCGCACGGTGCTCAACTTCAAGCTGGATGTGGCGGATTCGGGTGACTTGCTCAAGCGTTTTGGCATGCCCGGGGTGATTGCCAAAGGGAAGGGCAAGATCGAAGGTCAGGTATCGTGGCTGGGCTCGCCGTTTTCACCAGACTATCCCAGCATGGGTGGCGGCTTCAATGTCAACATGGAATCCGGCCAGTTTCTCAAGGCCGACCCGGGTATTGCCAAGTTGCTGGGCGTGCTGAGCCTGCAGTCACTGCCGCGCCGTCTGGCACTGGATTTCAGGGATGTTTTTAGCGAAGGTTTTTCCTTCGACTTTGTGCG
>CAIQEX010000741.1 GCA_903870955.1 uncultured beta proteobacterium | reverse complement strand
CCCAGGGACTAAAACCCAGGTCAGCAATTTGTCGGGCTGTATCGCGTGCGAGCGTGGTTTGCTCTGGTTCTACGTAATCAATAACGGTGATGGGAAGTCCATACCGTTCATGGGCTTCATTGAGTCGGGCGAGCAGCCATTGGCGGTCCGCTGCGCTCACCGCGACATATTCATGTGTACTCGCATTCCAACCCTGAAATAGCGATTCGGCAACCAGGCCGACTGCCAATGCTGCAACATCAGGCAAAACCTCAAAGCCCCGGTTGAGCAGCAATTTGACCCCGGGAAAACGCAGGTGCATGGCACGGATGATGTCAACCAGTGCTGTTCTCTGAGCCCGTTGGTCTTGTGAATTTTTGGCAGTGCGCTGGTAGCTGTCCAGTGTGTCCAGAAAGAAACCCCGATAGCCCTGTTCCCAAAGCGGGGCCATGCGACTTTCCAATACATAGTTCTTCCACTTGGGTTGCGTCAGGTCGGCAATGCGACTGGACCACTCCGGGTTGGTTCCACTAAATAGTTCCTGCGGTAGACGTTGAGATGAAGACCTCCATCCTTCCGCTTCTCCCACACTTATATAAGCAAATACTTTTTCACCGTTGGAGCCCGAAGGCCGGAAGTTCCCCATGTTGTCGGCCTCAACTACGACCCGGTCGAAAGTCGAAAGCAGGCCCATCGGGACTGCGGCTCCATAGAAAAAAGCTGTTGTGGGTAAGGGTGTGGCCAGACTGATGCCGCCAAAAGCCAGCAGGCCGAACGGTAACAGGCTATGGAAGTAACGTAAGTAACGGTAAAACATGTTTGCCCCATAAATCAATGCGCAGAAGGTAAGGGGCTTGGCGATCGATCCACCTGCGAAATATCATGTGACGAACATTTCGGCTACATGTTGTATTTCTTAGAAAAATAAATGCGCGCCGTTGCTACTCGACATTGGAATAAATAGTTCTATTCCGGCTTAACTGACATTTAACAAGTCGAAGATCTCGTTGCCAGGAAAAATGCAGGGCATCTGTTCTTGGTTGCAAAGTTGTTGAGGGTTTGCTTATGTGTGGCATCGTCGGCGCGGTATCAACCCGCAATCGTGTTCCCGTGCTGGTTCAGGGCCTGGAGCGACTGGAATACCGGGGTTACGACTCATGCGGTGTTGCCGTCTTTGCGCAAGGCGATAAACCCGGCCTGCGTCGTGCCCGAAGCGTTTCGCGCGTTGCCGAGTTGTCGAAACAGATAGATGCCGTGCACATGGAAGGCAAGTTGTGCATCGCCCATACACGTTGGGCCACGCACGGCGCACCAGCGGTGCACAACGCACATCCTCAATTCAGCTATGGTCCTTGCTCCGAGGCTCCCGGCAAGCCCCGTCCGAGCCTTGAAAGCGTCCTGCACAAGCCCGGCCGCGTGGCTCTGGTGCACAACGGCATCATCGAAAATCACGAAGATTTGCGCGCCGCCCTGCAAGCCAAGGGCTATGTGTTTACCAGCCAGACCGACACCGAAGTCATCGTCCATCTGATCGACAGCCTGTATGACGGCGACCTGTTCGAGGCCGTCAAGGGCGCCATTGCGCAATTAAAGGGGGCCTACGCCATCGCCGTGTTTTGCAAGGATGAGCCACACCGGTTGGTCGGTGCGCGGGCCGGTTCGCCTTTGATTCTCGGTGTGGGCAAGGATGGGCAGGAACACTTTCTGGCCAGCGACGCCATGGCTTTGGCCGGTGTGACCGATCAGATCGTCTACCTCGACGAAGGCGACCTGGTGGATTTGCAACTCGGAAAGTACTGGCTTTTTGACAAACAAAACAAAGCCGTGCCCCCGGCGCAACGCCCGGTCAAAACCGTTCTG
>CAIQEX010000740.1 GCA_903870955.1 uncultured beta proteobacterium | reverse complement strand
TTCCGCCTTGTGGCGCTGCGACTGCAGCAACTCCATAACCGAGTCGCGCACGATACGGCGGTGCCCACCATCGGTCTTCCAGCTTTTGAGCAGTCCACGCTCGACCCATTGCTGCACCGTCGGCACGGACACGTCGAGCAACGCAGCGGCGTCGCGGGTGGTGAGGTAGTTGGAGGTACTCATGACTCCGCCCGCAACAGAAATTCCCCTTGCATCAAACCGATCCTTTCTTATTGCCTGCAAGTATCGGATATCCGGACGACTGAAACGACCGTGTTGTTGTATATCTACACAGATCTTGCGCACTGCGTCATACAAAGATAACTATGCGAGCCTATATATCGGTGATTACCGTATTCGGGATATCCAGAAGCGCTGATAATTTGATAAAAATTGACATTTTATTGCCGGGGCTTGTGCCGGGTTGATCCGGAAGATCGTCTTTTTGAGAACCATGAATGAGCGAGTTCTGGGGCCCCGCAACCAAACCCCACCGACTTTGGTGAGACAAACCGTAAACACCCTGCAACAAGGCATCCCCAAATGACTGTGTCGATCCTTTCGCCTGAACTGCTGCGCAAGCTTCCCAGCCCCCACGGCGTTGCCATCGCCATCCTGCAGGCCAGCCAGAACGAAAGTACCGGCATCAACGACCTGGCGGATCTGATCGCCAACGATCCAGCCCTGTCGGGTCGACTGCTGCAACTTGCCAATGCGGCAGCCTTGGGCCATCGCGTGGTATCCATCAAGCAAGCCGTTGCACGCCTGGGCATGAACGCGGTCAAGAATCTGGCGCTGTGTTTCTCGATTGTTGATCAGCACAGTGGCGGGCGCTGCGTCCCATTTCCCTACAAGATATTCTGGAGCGAGTCCCTTGTCATGGGGCACCTGATGTTTGAACTGGTCACGGCTACGAATCTGGGCGTGGCCGATGAGCTATTTACCTGCGCAATGCTTGCACGCATCGGTCGGCTCGGATTGGCCACGGCCTTTCCGGAGGAATACGCCGCAGTGTTGACAACGCCATTGTCTGATGCCCAATTGCTGACCCAGGAAGAAGTCTCTCTGGGCATCCACCACCTGGATCTGAGTGCCGCCATGCTGCGCCAATGGGGTCTCCCGGAACCCCTGCTTGAGGCGGTTCTGCAGCATGAGTTGCCACAGGGCGATCAGTCAATCAGCCTGCCAGGCGCGGCGCCCATTGCACATGCGCTTCGCGTGGCCTACTGTGTGGCCCGACTGGCCTGCAACCCCACCAGCACCAGCAGCACCACCGCCGACCTGATGAACTGCCAGGAGTTGTTGGACTTTGCCGAGGCATATGCCATCTCACCGAGCGCGCTCGAAAGCTTGCTGCATAACGCCTTGACCCAGTCCATGGCGTGGTCCGGAATACTGCAACTCAATGTGGTGGACTTTTCGATGCTCATGCACCGGTCCGCACCCGGCGCAACGCCTGACCCCGGCCAGAACGCTTCTTCTTCGACCCAGCTTCGCATCCTGATTGCGGAAGACGATCCGATCGTGCGCACCCTGCTGGAAACCTGGCTCAAGGTGGAAGTGGGCCATAGCCTGTTGTCTGCCGCCAACGGGGCCGAGGCGCTCGAGTTGGCGAACAGTTTCTTACCCCAAATCATCATCACCGACTGGCGCATGCCAGTCATGAACGGGTTGGACTTGTGCAGGGAACTCCGTCATCGCGAATGGGGGCAGAACGTCTATGTGCTGATGCTGACCGCTGCCGATGGTGACGACGATCTGGTGCAGGCCTTTGACGCCGGTGTAGATGACTACCTGACCAAACCGATCAACCGCAAGGCCTTAGGGGCCCGCCTGAAGGCGGCCTGGCGCCACGTGCAAATGCGCGAAACCTGGGTGCGTGACAACCAGCGCCTGGTTCGCACTGGCGCTGAGTTGGCCTTGAGCAACCGGCGTTTCCAATTGGCCTCGATGACGGACGCACTGACCGGTATCCCCAACCGGCGCGCCGGCCAAAGCGTGCTGGCTCAGGCAATCAGTTCTGCGCATCGCTACCGGGTTCCGTTGTGTGTGATCAGCATCGACGTCGACCATTTCAAAACCATCAACGACAGCTTCGGCCATGTCGCCGGTGACGAAGCCCTTCAATTGATTGGCCAAACCCTGCAACTCGCCGCCCGCAAAGAAGACACCGTGTGCCGTTGGGGCGGGGAGGAGTTCTTCATCATCGCGCCCAACATCAGTCTGTCCGATGGCGCAATTGCGGCCGAGCGCCTTCGCAAGTTTGTCGAAAATCAGACCATCACACTGGAAAACGCCAACGTCTCCATCACGATTAGTCTGGGCGTGGCTTGCCTCGACCTGGAGTCCAAGAACAAAGACCAACTGCTGATCGAGGCCGACCAGGCGCTGTACGCAGCCAAGCACGGTGGACGAAACCGTGTGGGAATTTCTGAACTCGGCGAGGTGCGCCTGTTTTAGGTGCTGTGGCCCGTAGAACGGGCACCTGGCCTACGGCGTGACCAACGCAGACAACGCCGCCACGCCGATGGGCGCGTGTGCCAGCCAGGGCAAAAGAAAGGTGCGTTGGGACAAACCATCTGCGACGCGATCCATCTGGGTCTGCTCACCTGCCAGACGCGCGGCCAGCAACGGGTCCCGGGTGCCGGCGGCCAGCACGCTCTTGTTGATGACCCAGGCAAAGGGCTCAATGTTGGCGCGGCGCAGGTCCTCTTGTAGCGCCTGGGCCTGCGACACCGGTGTGGTCTCGGGCAAGGTCACCAAAATGATTTTGGTGTAGTCAGGGTCCTGCAACCGCATCAGCGGCGTGATCAGGCGGCTACTGGACTGCCCTTCCAACTCGCGCATCATTTGCCGGTGGTAGGCGCCGGTGGCATCCATTAACAAAAGCGAATGGCCGGTGGGTGCCGTGTCCAGCACGACAAAAGCACTGCGCCCTTCAGACACCACGCGGGCGAAGGCATGAAACACGGCCACCTCTTCGGTGCAGGGCGAACGCAGGTCTTCCAGCATCAGCGCCCTTTCCTGTGCATCCAGATGCGCGCCCTTGGAGGCCATGATCTTGTCCACATAACGCTGGGTTTCAACCATGGGGTCGATGCGATCGACCTTGAGACCGGGCAATTCACCAGCCAATGTGACGCTGAGATGGGCGGCCGGATCGGTGGTGCTGAGGTGCACGCTTTTGCCCCGCTGCACCAGACCCACCGCCAGCGCGGCAGCCACCGTGGTCTTGCCCACACCCCCCTTGCCCATGACCATGATCAGACCGTGACCGGCCCGTGCCAGGGCATCGGCCAGGGCATCCAGCCCCTGACCCTTTGCGAGGTGTGTCGATGCTTGCGCCATTGCGGCGGGCGCAGTGCCTTGCCCGAGCAAGGCGCGCAAAGCCGGTAGACCCACGGTATCAAAGGCGCGCAGCGGCACCTGATCCTGGGGCAAGGCAAGCAGGTTCGGCGGCATGGCCAGCAGTGCCTGCGCGCCGAGGTCTTCAATGGCACAGGCGATGGCGTCCTCACGCAGGCTGGCGTGGAACACGCCATTGACCACCAAGCGCTGGTTGGACAAACCCAGGGCCTTGAGTTCTTCAGAGGTGCGCGAGGCCTCGCTGATGGCGCCTTTGTCGGGCCGCGTCACCAGCACCACGGTGGTTTGCCGGGGGTCACTCAAGGCATCGAGTGCGGCCTTGAAGCGCACTTCCTGCATCTTCAGGCCCGAGTGCGGCCCGAGGCAGGAAGCACCCCGGTCGTTGCCCGCGAGAAAGCCACTCCAGGCCTTGGGCAGGCTGAGCAAACGCAAGGTGTGGCCCGTGGGCGCGGTATCAAAGATGATGTGGTCGTAGGCCTGGTCCTGGTCCGACAGGAGCGAGGCGAACTCGTCAAAGGAAGCAATCTCGGTGGTGCAGGCACCCGACAACTGCTCGCGCACCGTGGACAGTTCTGCAGCGCTGGAATCGCTGGCCATTTGCGCCACCACGCGCTGGCGGTAGGCCTCGGCCGCGTTGTCGGGATCGATGTTGAGCACCGACAAGCCCGGCACCTGGGGTACCGGCACAGGCGTGTTCTTCAACTCCACGCCCAGCATCTCATCCAGGTTGGTGGCGGTGTCGGTGCTGACCAGCAGCACCCGTTTGCCGCTATCCGCGAGGTACAGCGCCACGGCGGTCGATAGCGAGGTTTTGCCAACGCCGTCCTTGCCGGTAAAAAACAGGTAACGGGAAGGACGACTCAACAACCCAAGAACTTGCATGGCGACCACTTTTCTCTCAGACCAACACCTTGAACCAAAGCCATGCTGGCACAGGCCGGCAGCCTTGTCCGCATGCTGGCTTGCCTTATTCAGTGTTCATTTGATAGTTGTCAACCGATGCGAATATGGGCGCGCAGGCGTGATAAATATCAATCGATTTGAACGCCCCGGTGATCAAACTCTTTCACATCCATCAGGAGATCACCATGAAACTACTCACCGACCTTTTTTCCACCGACTACGGAATCATGAGCATCAGCGGCATCATCTTCATGCTTGGCATGGCCGCGTTCTTCGTCTGGTATTTCTTCCACAAGATGAACGAGCCAGTTTCAAGAATCACCAAGTAGCTGCTTTCAGTCAGTCCGCGGTGAGTCCTTCGGACTTGAGAATCCGATAGGTTCGACCCTGCTTGTCCAGCGGTTCGATAACGCCCTCCCGGACGAAGTGACTCACTTCGCGGCTGACGGTTTCCATCTTGAGATCGACCATGGCGCCGATGTCCTCGCGACTGAAAAGCGTGACCAGATGGGTATCGGTCGGGCTGCGCATCTTGAGAATGAAGTTGGCAATCCGCTGGCGGGCGGTGCCGAAATTCAGGTCCGCCAACCAGTCGTCGGCCTCTTTCTGGTTGTGTGACCACTTGCGCATCAAACTCTGATGCAACCGGGGTGATTGCGCACCCAGTGTCTGAATGATGTCCAGCGGTATGCGGCAAACCGAAATCGCGCTCAAGGCGACGGCATCGGTATCAAACTTGCCATGCACCAGCGCCTCCAGACCCAGCACATCCCCTTGGCGCGCCACCCGCACGATGCGCTCGCGACCATCGCTGGTCGTGCGCACCAGTTTGACCATGCCCGAGCGCAGCGTGAAGAGGCCCGTCGCACGCTCGCCCTCCTGCGCCAACACAGCGCCCATTGCATAGTCGAGATCATCAATCGGCGCATGAATTTTTGAAAAGTCCGATTCATCCAGATCCGCGAACAAGACCATCTCGCGGATCGCGCAGTTGCGGCAATCTGACGTTCCACGCCAGGCGGATGCAGTTTTGATGGGTATCACCGTCTTGACTCCCTTGGGTTGTTTGGCTGACCAGGCGCCATTTCAACACTTTGTGTTTGCCGCAGCAGGGCCAATGCCACAAAAACCAAGGCCCCCAACACGGCAGAAACCCACATTGCATTGGCGCCCAAGCGCTCCATGCAGAGGCCAAAAAGCCAGGGTGCCAAGGCC
>CAIQEX010000739.1 GCA_903870955.1 uncultured beta proteobacterium | reverse complement strand
TTCCATCCGGCGCCATCAGAGGCAGCGTGGTGTGCAGGTTGTGCACGGCACGACCCATGGTGTTGAAGTAAATCTGGTACTGGTGGTAATAACGTGTGTTGTGGTGCAACGACTGCAGCAGCGTGCTGGTGCTCTCACTCATCTGCGGATAGACATTCAGCATGGGCTTGCCAATGACACGCTCCACCTTGGTATCGTCCATACGGGCGCACTCTTCGTTGTAGTAGACGTAGTTGCCCTGCTCATCAATGATGGCCACCGCCTGCTTTATGGCGTCAAAAAACTCTGCAAACAGGTTGATGGCCGATTGAAGTTGGGGGTCCATTGTGGTGAGCTCTGTCTTTGGGGTGGTCTGGATGGTGTTTAACCAAAAACCATCGTTTCTACAAATTTTTGTCATTTTGATGAAAAACAGGCGCACTGGAAACGCTGAGAAACCCGAAGCCGAAGTGGCTTCAAGGTCGCCTTCACTCACAGACGGATTTGAGTCCACGTACAAACCCCGATAGGGATTGTCCCTGCCTGCGGTGGCACAGCTTGTGCGTAGAGTCAGGTGCTGCTTCGTGGCGTATTCCTCCACGCGGCACCGTTATCACAAGGATTTCATGACGCCTCCGATGGTTTCGACCCATGAAAACAGCGCTACGCCTGCCGTGCAGGTCGTGGATTTGCACAAGTCCTATGGCGCGGTCGAAGTGCTCAAAGGTGTATCGCTCAGCGCCCACACGGGTGATGTGGTGTCCCTGATTGGTGCCAGTGGCTCAGGCAAAAGCACCCTGCTGCGCTGTTTAAATTTGCTGGAAATTCCCCATTCCGGGCAAATCCACATCACCGGCGAAGAACTCAAACTCACCAAGGACCGCAAGGGAAACCCGGTGCCCGCCGACCCCAGGCAGGTCGACCGCATCCGCACGCGGCTGGGCATGGTGTTTCAGCAATTCAATTTGTGGCCGCACATGACGGTGTTGGAGAACATCATCGAAGTGCCCATCCACGTGCTGAAGAAGCCCCGCGCCGAGGCCATTGCCATGGCCGAAGTCTTGTTGGAAAAGGTCGGCATGGCCGAGAAGCGGCATGTGCACCCGGCGTTTTTGTCGGGCGGTCAGCAGCAGCGCGTGGCGATCGCCCGCGCCTTGGCTACCCAACCCGCCGTCATGCTGTTTGACGAACCGACCTCTGCGCTGGACCCCGAATTGGTGGGTGAGGTGCTTAAAGTGATTCGCGATTTGGCACTCAGTGGCTGCACCATGTTGTTGGTGACCCACGAGATGGCATTCGCCCGTGAAGTATCGAGTCAGGTGGTGTTTTTGCACCAGGGCAAGATCGAGGAGGCAGGCTCGCCCGAGCAGGTTTTCTCCTCGCCGCGTAGTGAGCGTTGCAGACAGTTTGTCGGTGCGATGGACCGGCAGAACTGAACAGCGCCCGTTTGTTTTCAAGTTCCAGGAGAAAAAATGAAATTACCTCAAATCACAGCAATCGTCGGTATCGCCCTGCTTGCCTGGGGCTCTGCCCAGGCGGCCGAACTCAAGGTGAGTATTTCTGCCGAACCCTATCCGCCATTTTTTGAAAAGCAGGCCGATGGCAAGTGGAAAGGCTTTGAGGTCGATCTGGCCAACAAGGTGTGCGCCGAGATGAAGGCCCAGTGCAAGATCGTCGAAGTGGCCTGGGACGGACTGATCCCCGCACTCAAGAGCAAGAAGATTGACGTCATCTTCTCCTCCATGTCGATCACGCCCGAGCGCGAAAAAGTCATTGCCTTCACGGTGCCCTATTACTTCACCGAGGCCGAATTTGTAGCCCCCAAGACCTTCAAGGGCGAGACCACACCGGCAGCACTCAAGGGCAAGATTCTGGGCGTGCAATCCAGCACCACGCATGCCGACTTCGCCAAGAAGTTCTATGCCAAGACCTCCAAAGTCAAGTACTACAACACCCAGGATGAACTCAACGCTGACATCATTGCCGGACGCGTGGACATCATGCTGCTCGACGCCCTGCCCGCCGACGATTTCCTGGCCACCAAGGGTGCCGCCGCACTCGAAGGCAAGGGTTATGCACCGCATGACCCGCTGTTTGGCCCAGGTGTCGGTGCCGGTCTGCGCAAGGAAGACAAAGACCTGAAGCAAAAGATGGATGCCGCCATCAAGAAGCTCTACGCCAGTGGCGAATTTGACACCCTGCAAAAGCAGTACTTCAAGATCGACATCAAGGCCAAATAAGCCTTAAGTCCCAGAACCGCCCCGGCACACCATGACCTGGTTCGAACAATTCCTGCACTCGGTGGTGAACGAGTGGGGCGTGGTGTTGCTGCAAGGCGCGCTGGTCACGCTGCAAATATCTTTTGGTGCCTTCGCTCTCGGCCTGTTGATCGGCCTGCTGGTGGCCATGACCAAACTCAGTGGCAAAACGCCGCTGGTCATCATGGCCAACAGCTATATCACGGTGTGCCGGGCGGTACCCGAATTGCTGCTGATTCTGCTGCTGTACTACGCCGGCAGCGATTTGATCAACGCCGTGCTGGACTGGATGGGCCATGACCCGGTAGAGATCAACGGTTTTGCCTCCGGCGTCGTGGTGCTGGGGATTGTGCAGGGAGCCTATGCCTCGGAGATTATTCGCGGTGCCATTCTGGCCATCCCGGTGGGGCACATCGAGGCAGCCCGTGCCTTTGGTTGCAGCCGCAGTCTGATTGTGCGGCGCATCCTGATTCCCGAGATGACACCTTTCGCCCTGGCCGGTTTGTCCAACCTGTGGATGACCTTGCTGAAAGACAGCGCCCTGATCAGTGTGGTGGGCTACAACGAGTTGCTGTTTACTGCCAAGCAGGCAGCCGGTTCCACCAAGATGTATTTGCTGTTTTACCTCTCGGTGGGGGCCATGTATCTGGTTATCACCCTGTTGTCGAATCTGGTGGTGGAGCGCATCGAGTCGCGCTTTCGCCGTTGGATGCCCGCCCATTGAAAGGCCCACACCATGGACTTTGAATGGCTTGTCACCTACCAGGAATATTTCTTGCCAGCACTGCAGACGACGCTGGAGTTACTCCTGTATTCCGGCACGCTGGGCTTTGTGCTGGCGCTGTTGGTCGGCTTTGCTCGACTCAGCAAGCAACCCTTCATCGCCTGGGCTGCTCTGTCGTTTACCAACATCATCCGCGGCACGCCCTTGCTGGTGCAAATCTACGTGCTGTATTACGGCCTGGGCTCGTTGTTTGCCGAATTCCCGGCCGTGCGGGAGTCCTTTTTGTGGGACTACCTGCGCGACGGCTTCTGGTACGTGGTGCTGGCACTGGCCATCAGCGTGGCAGGTTACGTGGGCGAAGTCATCAAGGGTGGCCTGCGCGGCGTGCCCAAAGGTGAACTGGAGGCCGCGCGCGCCTTGGGCATGTCCTGGTTTCTGATGGTGCGCCGCATCTGGTTGCCACGCGCCCTGCAAATTTTGCTTCCCTCGCTGGCCGGCGAGACCGTGTTGCTGCTCAAGAGCACGGCCCTGGCCTCCACCGTAGCCGTCATGGATGTGCTGGGCGCAGCCAACTTTGTGCGCACCCAAACGCTGCGCACCTACGAGCCCCTGCTGGTCACTGCCCTGGTGTATTTGGTGTTGGCCTTGTTGATCGAACAGGTGTTCCGGCGCCTGGCCCGCCGCATGCCGGTGCGCAGCGGATTTTGAGAAAGATTGAGAACATGAAATTTTCCAGCCTGGTGAACCGCATAGCCGGTGAAGGCGTGGATGCCTGGCACATCCACTCCGCTGCCCTGGCTGCAGCCGAACGTGGCGAGGACGTGATTGTCCTGAGCGTGGGCGACCCGGATTTCGCCACGCCCGAAGCCATCACCGAGGCCGCCGTGCGGGCCTTGCGCGCCGGCGATACGCACTACACCGTGATTCCGGGCCGCGAAGCCTTGCGCACCGCCATCGCGCACCAGCATGTAGAGCGTTGCGGGCAGTTGGTCACTGCCGAGAACGTGATCGTGACCAGCGGCGCGCAGAACGCGCTCTATAGCGTGACCCAATGCCTGTGTGAAACCGGGGACGAGGTGCTGGTGCCCGAACCCATGTACCTCACCTACGAGGCCAGCATTCGCGCCAGCGGTGCCACCTTGGTGCCCGTGCCGGTCGATGCCGACAACAACTTCCGCATTGACCTGGCCGCACTGCAGGCTGCCATCACACCGCGCACCCGCGCCATTTATCTGGCCACACCGTGCAACCCGACCGGTGTCGTCATGCGCCTTGAGGAACTGCAAGCCATTGCCAAATTGGCGCAGGCACATGACCTGTGGGTGGTCTCCGATGAGGTCTATGCCGAGCTGACCTTTGAGCAGCCCCATATCAGCATTGCCGCCCTGCCCTGCATGGCCGAACGCACGGTGACCATCAGCAGCCTGTCCAAGTCGCACGCCATGGCCGGTTGGCGCCTGGGCTGGGCGGTAGGCCCCGTAGCGTTGATTGACCACATGGCCAATCTGCTCCTTTGCATGCTGTATGGCATCCCCGGCTTTGTTCAAGAAGCAGCGCTGGAAGCGATCGCCCAGCGCGGGGTGGTGGTGCCTGCCATGCGCGCTGAATACCGCAAGCGGCGCGACATTGCTTTCAAATTGCTCAGTGATGTACCTGGCTTGCACTGCCGCCTGGCCGAGGCCGGCATGTTCATGCTGGTTGACATCCGCGATACCGGTCTTTCTGCCAATGACTTCACCTGGGGATTGTTCCGCCAGACCGGCGTCTCGGTGCTCGATGCGCAGGCCTTTGGGCCGACCGCGCGCGGCTTTTTGCGCCTGGGCTTTGTGGTCGGCGAAGAGCGCCTGACCGAGGCCTGCCAACGCATCGCCAGCTATGTCAACACGGTCATGCAGGCGCGCGAGAACCTGGCCGTGCGCGTGGAGGCCTGAAGCATGCAGGCACTGAGCGATTATTTGGTGGAGCAACTGTGCGCCTACGGTGTGGACACCGTGTTTGGCATTCCCGGTGTGCACACCGTCGAGTTGTACCGCGGCTTGGTGGGACGCCCGGTGCGCCATGTCGCCGCACGCCATGAACAAAGCCTGGGCTTTATGGCCGACGGTTATGCCCGCGTCAGCGGCAAACCCGGCGTCTGCTTTGTTATCACCGGGCCAGGCCTCTCCAACATTCTCACCGCGATGGGCCAGGCCTATGCCGACTCGATTCCCATGCTGGTGATCTCTGGCGTCAACCCGATGGGGCGTTTGGGCTCGGGTAATGGCTATTTGCACGAGTTGCCAAACCAGCAGGCACTGGCCCGCGAGGTCTCTGCCTTCAGCCACACCATCACCCATCCCGCAGAAGTGGCACAGGTGCTGGCCCGCGCATTTGCCGTCTTCACCGGTGGCAGACCGCGGCCGGTGCATATTGAGATTCCGCTGAATCTCATGCAAGCCGCCATGCCGCAGCAGCGCAAAACCACCCCGTTACTGTTGCGCCCGGGTAGCGCGGATACGCCCTCTTTGGCCCGCGCAGCACAGGCTTTGACCGCTGCAAAGCGCCCGCTGCTGATTGCCGGCGGTGGCTCCATTGGGGCGGCTGATTCTGTGCACGCATTGGCGGAAACGCTGGATGCCCCGGTGGTCATGACCATCAACGCCCGCGGCCTGCTGGGCGACAGCCACCCGCTGGCGCTTTCCGCGAGCCCGTCCTTTCCCGCGATTCGCGCCTTGGTGGCCGACAGCGATGTGGTGCTGGCGATTGGCACCGAACTTGGGCCGACCGACTTTGACTGCTACGACCGTGAACCGTTCAGCGTGGACGGGCAACTGATTCGCATTGAAATCGATGCCCAGCAAATGGTGCGCAATTGCCAGCCGGATATTGCGCTATTGGGTGATGCCAAGGCATCAACAGAGGCGTTGTTGGCCTTGTGCATCGCCGACACATCCCGTACAGACAAATCGGATGCTGCCAATGCAGGCTCCAGACGTGCAGCAGTTGCCCGTGAAAAAGGCCTGCAAGAGTTGGACGCCACCATGCGCGCCGACATCGCCTTGTTGCACACCCTGCGCGATGCGCTGCCGGATGCACTCTGGGTCGGTGACTCGACCCGCCTCGTCTACGCCGGCAATATGGGATTTGAAGCCCGGCGACCCCGCAGTTGGTTTAACGCTTCGGTGGGCTTTGGCGCTTTGGGTTATGGCATGCCAGCGGCCATTGGTGCGGCCCTGGCCGATCCTTCGCGCAAGGTCATTTGTTTGGCGGGTGATGGCGGTTTCCAGTTCACATTGGGCGAGATGGGCACGGCCATGGAGGTGGGAGCCAACTTGGTGGTGCTGCTGCTGAACAACAGCGGCTATGGCGAAATCAAGGCCGCCATGCAGGGCGTGGGCGTGCCGCCAATTGGCGTGGATTTGCACACGCCCGACTTTGTCGCCCTGGCCCACTCTTACGGCTGGAAGGCCCAGCGTTTTGACTATGGCGTGGATGCGGGCATCCTGGCCCAGGCCCTTCAAGCCAGCAGCGGACCGACCCTGATTGAATTGACCGTTTGAGGAATTTTCCCCATGAGTAGCAGCGCACGCGACCCGCGTTTCGACATCCTGTTCGAGCCGGTGCAAATCGGCCCGGTACGCACCAAAAACCGTTTCTATCAGGTGCCGCACTGCAACGGCATGGGCCACGGCAAGCCGGCCACTCTGGCGGCGATGCGTGGTGTCAAGGCCGAAGGCGGTTGGGGAGTGGTGTGTACCGAAGAAATTGAGATCAGCCCGTTTTCCGAAATCGCGCCGCATTTTGAAGGCCGCCTGTGGGACGAGCGCGACATGCCGGCCCTGCAGTTGATGACCGATGCCTGCCATGAACATGGCGCGTTGGCCGGGGCCGAGATTTTCTTTAACGGCTATGCCACGCCCAATCGTTACAGCCGCGAGATCCCCATGGCGCCATCGCACCTGCCGGTGCGCGCTACCGACCCGATCCAGGCGCGCAGCATGGACAAGACCGACATCAAAAACGTGCGCCGTTGGCACCGCAATGCTGCGCTGCGCGCACGCGATGTGGGCTTCGATCTGGTTTATGTTTATGCCGGGCACGACCTGGGCATGCCCCTGCACTTTCTGTCGCGCCTGACCAATCGCCGCACCGATGAATACGGTGGCAGCCTCGAGAACCGGGTGCGCTTGTTGCGCGAGCTGATCGAGGACACCAAAGATGCTGTGGGCGACCGCTGCGGCGTCGTCGTGCGCCTGGCAGTGGATCAGTTGCTCGGACCGATGGGCATCACCTCGGAGAACGAGGGCAGCGACGCGATTGCCATGCTGGCCGAATTGCCGGACCTGTGGGATGTGAATATTGCCGACTGGTCCAACGACAGCCAGACGGCGCGCTTTTCTCAAGAAGGCTACCAAGAGAAATACATTGCCCACGTCAAAAAGCTCACCACCAAGCCGGTGGTGGGTGTGGGCCGCTACACCTCGCCCGATGCCATGGTCTCGGTGATCAAGCGCGGCGTGATGGACCTGATCGGCGCGGCCCGCCCGTCGATCGCGGACCCGTTTCTGCCGAACAAGATTGAGCAAGGGCGCTTCGACGAAATCCGCGAATGCATTGGCTG